>JBDRVV010000019.1 GCA_039802005.1 candidate division WOR-3 bacterium | reverse complement strand
TCTCAAACCAGATTATATAAAGAATAGATTCCCCACAATTTATGAAACCTGCCTGCGCTGGGGTATTGATATCACAAGAGAACCAATACCCGTTGTTCCTGCAGCCCATTACCTTTGTGGTGGGATAAAGGTAAATACCTGGGGTGAAACATCTATAGAGAGACTATTTGCCCTTGGTGAATGTGCCTGTACCGGGGTCCACGGCGCAAATCGACTCGCTTCAAATTCTTTACTTGAGGCACTTGTTTTTGCCACAAGGGCAGCAAAGCGTGTTTCTCGTATTAAGTCGCTAAAACTAAAAAAACAGCCGAAATTAAAACCTTCAGTTACTACCGGTCCTGACTTCAAGATTCAAGTAAAGCAATTAATGTCGCAATTTGTAAATGTTATTAGAACTGAAGAAGGATTAAAAAAGGCGAGTGAAACATTGAACGAATACAGTAAATATTTTGAACCAGGTATTCATCTAAAAAATGCTGAATCACGTAATATGGTTGATGTAGCATGGCTAATTGTGGAATCCTGTCTCATAAGGAAAGAATCACGAGGGCTACATTACATTCTGGACTATCCTGAAAAGGATGAAGAATTTTTAAGGGATACAGTCATTCAGAGAACCCCATTATGATAAAAATATTTTAAAAGGAAAGGAGCATGCAATCAGGAGAGATTGAAGTTTTAATGGAAATTGGACAATCATATCTCCTGAACAAGGAGTATGATAAGGCAATCGCAAAATTTAGCGAAGCCTTAAAAATCAATCCCCATGAGCCGGAATTATATTATTATCTGGGTCTGGCGTATGAACAATCTGGAAGATTAGAACAGGCAAAAATGATGTATCTAAAGGTACTGGACCTGGATAAAAATTTCAATAATGCTGAAATAAGATTGTCTGAAGTAAACAATAAAATCTCCCAGGAGAAAAAAATGTAGTAATAATAAAATGTATTTATTTTCTAACTCTTACAAGGAAAATCAATAATAGTGCCGAGAGAAATGATAAGCAGGCACCTATAAAAAGTGCAATATTAAAACCGTATTTTTGCCAGACATAACCCATAATTAGGTTGGCAGGCAAAAGGGTAATACCTACAACTGTATGGTAGATACCAAAAACTGTTCCTCTGTGTTCAGGATTTGTAAGGTCCGCCACAAAAGCCCTGAGATTTCCTTCGGTGAACCCGTAATATAATCCATATATTATAAAAATGGGCCAGAGGAAGATAACTTTATTATTAAGAGCAAGGGCTGAATATGTAATCGTATAGACTAAAAAGCCAAAAACAATTGTTTTTTTCCTTCCGATACGGTCAGAAATAACACCCGCAGGATAGGACCATAAAAAATATGATATGTTAAAAACAAGCCAGAGAATTGGGATCAAAGGCACGGCAAGTCCCAATTCCTTTGCCCTCAAGATTAAAAATGCGTCTGAAGAATTACCCAGTGTGAATAAAATTATTACAAGAAAAAAAGTTTTCAATTTTGGATTAATATCTTTAAAAGAAAATTTGAAGAGCTTTTGTGTTTCTGGAATAATATCTTTAACACCAAAAATAATAAAGAGCACTGCTATAAAACCCGGTATAAATGCAAGTGCAAAGAGCAATCTGTAATTCTGATTAGATAGAGAAAGTATCAAAAAAGCAAAGAGAGGTCCGAGGATTGCGCCCATTGTATCCATTGCCCGATGGAACCCGTATGTCCTCCCATAAAATGTCTCTCTGGTAGATTCGGCAATCAAAGCATCCCTTGGTGCGGTCCTTATGCCTTTGCCGAAACGATCTGCAAACCGAACAATAAGAATATGCCATCCCTGCGTCGCAAGGGCAAGCAATGGCTTTACAATTGCTGAGAGCGTATATCCGATAAAAATAAAGAGCTTTCTTTTTCGGAGACGGTCTGAGATATATCCGGAAAAAGTTTTTAAAATACTCGCCGTTGATTCCGCAATTGCCTCAACAAGCCCGATAAATATCGGCTGTGCCTTCAAAACATCTTTCAAAAAAATTGGAATTATTGCGTAAGACATCTCTGTGGACAGATCAGTAAATAGACTGACCAGCCCAAGAACAAATACATTACGAGTAAGGAATGAAATTAATCCGTTTTTTTTCTCACTCATTTCTATTTATGGAGATTGATTTCAACTGTATCTACACCGCCGGTTAGCGTTAAATACCAGTACTGTCTGGGCCAGCCTGGATTATCAACGCTATCTAATAGCACAGCAACAATCTGGCTGCCTTGATAATTTGATGTTCCATAACAAACACTGTCCATTTCAAAAAATCCCGGGAGAGAATCATTTGAATAGCCGGTCGTTACATTTCTGAATCTATAGTAGTCTGTGTCATCCGGTCTTATATCCCTTATAACTAACTTAAGTCCATTAATCCCGCCAAGTGAATCATGCCTCGCCCATCCATATAAATGGGTAAAATACAGTTCTTCTCTTCCTGTGCAATTAAAAACAACCAAGAGAATAATTATTAAGAAAATAATCTTCTTCATTATTAAGCCTCCCTGTATCTTTAATTTTACCGAAAAAATTTTTAAAGTCAAGTTATTCAATATCAATATAGGTATCCGGTAATATTGACCCGCAGAGATTTTTAGATATAATAACATTATTATGAACAACAAAAAAATACTATCAGGAAATGAAGCAGTTGCAAGAGGTGCCTGGGAAGGTGGATGCCATTTTGCCGCCGCCTACCCGGGAACACCCTCCACTGAAATTTTAGAAAATATAATTAAATATCCGGAAATCTATGCTGAATGGTCGGTAAATGAAAAAGTAGCGCTTGAAGTCTGTGCCGGGGCATCATTTGTCGGAGCAAGGGCGATCACGGCGATGAAACATGTGGGTCTAAATGTCGCTGCCGACCCTATGTTTACCCTTGGTTATACAGGGGTCACTGGTGGGCTTGTCATTGTGACCTGTGATGACCCTGGATTGTGGTCCTCACAGAATGAGCAGGATAACCGCCATTATGGAAGGCATGCAAAAATTCCCGTGCTTGAACCTTCAGATTCAAATGAAGCGAAGATCTTCACAAAAATGGCATTTGATCTTTCCGAAGAATTTGACAGTGTTTTTCTCTTAAGACTTACCACACGAATTTCACATTCATCAGGGGTTGTAGAAATCGGTGAACGCAAAGAAGTTCCTGTTAAGGGTTATGTAAAAGACATCAAAAAAAGACTCGTTCTACCTGCCCATGCCCGAATTCTCCATCAGGTCGTAGAAGAACGGTTAAAAAAACTTGCTGAATATTCTGAAAAATTTCCTTATAATAAGATTGAGTGGGGTGATAAAAATCTCGGAATAATAAGTTCCGGTATTGCTTATATGTATGCAAAAGAGGTCTTCCCTGATGCCAGTTTTTTGAAACTCTCCTTTACCTATCCCCTGCCAAAGAATTTAATCAAAAAATTTGCCCGCAGTGTAAAGAAATTGCTGGTCATAGAAGAAGGCGACCCGATTCTTGAGCAAGAAATTAAGGCAATGGGGATTGAGGTAATCGGTAAAGAGAAAATTCCTTTGTGCGGTGAACTTGATCCAACGGTGATAAAAAAGAGTTTCAAGAAAAAAGTTTACAGACCCAACATAGAATTAAAAGAAGTACCGGAACGACCTCCGGTTTTGTGTCCTGGTTGTCCAGAGAGAAGTGTATTCTATGTGATTAATAAACTGAAACTCACTGCCACCGGTGACATCGGTTGTTATACCCTTGGTGCCCTGCCACCTTTAAATGCAATGGATACCTGTATTTGTATGGGTGCATCGGTAACGAATGCCCACGGAATGGATAAGGCAGGTGGCAAAGAACTGAGTAAAAAACTTGTAGCAGTAATAGGTGACTCCACCTTCTTCCATATGGGTATCACCGGATTGGCAAATGCGGTATACAATAAAGGGAACTTGAATCTCATAATCCTTGACAACCTGACCACTGCAATGACCGGACATCAACCCCATCCGGGCACAGGAAAACTTGCCCATGGCGAAGATGGCAAAAGAATTCTACCCGAGGATGTTGCCAGAGGTTGTGGTGTTGAATTTGTCAGGGTTGTTGATCCAATGGATTTAAAACAAACTGAACAAACAATAAGGGATGCTATTAATTTTGATGGGGTGACTGTTATTGTATTTCGCAGTCCCTGTATATTCTTGAAAAAACCAAAACCCTATCTCGTGGTGGATATTGAAAAATGCAATGGCTGTAAACTTTGTTTGAGATTGGGATGTCCAGCAATTACCCTAAAAAATATAGAGTCAAAAGAAAAACCTGTAGCGTATATTGAACCTACACTCTGCAATGGCTGTGAACTATGTATTCAATTGTGCCAGCATAATGCAATGTATTCATCAAAAAAGGAATAAAAATGAAAGATAAGAAAAGAAATGTTGAACCATCAAATAATAAAATTACCAGCATAATAATCTGCGGTGTTGGTGGACAGGGAATACTACTTTCCTCAGACATACTTTGCACTGCAGCGTTTCTCGTGGGATACGATGCCAAGAAAAGTGAAATACATGGAATGGCACAGCGTGGTGGTAGCGTAATAACTCATGCAAGATTCGGTAAAAAGGTCTATTCGCCACTTGTGGAAGAAGGCACTGCCGATTTTATCCTTGCATTTGAAAAACTTGAGGCATTGAGATACAGTTATTTTTTGAAAGAAAAAGGCACAATTATTGTAAATGACCTTGAATTTCCACCAATGAGTGTGCTTGCCGGAGAAAAGGAATATCCCAAAAATATAATAGATAGTTTAAAAAAGATTTCAATGGTACATTTAGTTCCGGCCCAGGAGATTGCCTTAAAATTAGGCAATGTGCGTGTAGCAAATGTTGTACTTTTAGGTAGCCTTGCGAAATTTTTGTTTTTCCCGAAAGAGGTCTGGATTGAAGCAATAAAGGCAAATGTGAAACCACAATATCATGAGCTGAACATTAAAGCATTTGAGATGGGATGGCATTGACTTTATAATCTTTATGGGTAGAATTATTCTATGAAAGGAAAAAAATGAATAAATCAATTATCTTATTATTGGCTTTTCTATTAATTACAGGATTCAGTCAGTCGCAGAATTTAGACAGCGTCATCAATAAAACAACTGCCCATTACCAGAATCTTAACAGTTTCTATATTGAATTCTCCCAGCGATTCTGTGAAAAAAATTCTGGTATCTGTCAGAATTTTGATGGTTCTGTATATTTTCTCAAACCAAATTATTTCCGTATGGAAATAAAGGAACCCAGGCAGATTTATGTTGGTGATAGTGTCTCGTTATGGATTTATCTTCCTGATAAAAAAAGGGCAATAAGACAGCATCTTGGCGCCCAGATCCCATTTGCAGTAAATCCCGATATCTTTCTCAAAGACTACAATGAAAGATTTAATGCAGAATTGAAAACAGGCAAAAATTATGAGATAATCCTTACTCCCAAAGAAGATACCGAAATTTATAAAAAAATAATTGTTGTTATTGACCCACAAAAATACGAGATAAATGGAATTACTATATTTGACGACACCGATTCAGAGAATAAATTCATCTTCAAAAATATCCAGTTGAATAAAAAGATTTCAAAAAAATTGTTTGAATTCAAACCCCCAAAAGGAACCGAAGTCGTTGAACAATAAATTCTTAATGGATAATAGGTGTTTTGCCTGTGGTTCTGATAACCCTATCGGGCTCCACCTTGATATTCAGGAAAATGTAGATGGTGTATATGCAAAGATAAAACTCAATCCTGTGTTTCAAGGTTATAGTCAGGTAATACATGGTGGAATCGTCTCAACGATCCTTGATGAAATGGCAGTATGGGCAGCGTTCAAAAAAGGCAAAAAGGCAGTGACTGCCGAACTTAATGTGCGTATAAAAAAGCCCATGCTTTCGGATACAGAGTATGTTGCCATGGGAAAGGTAATAAATATTAAATATAACCTCGTAATTGCACAGGCAGAGATAAAAGATGCAAATGAACAAACGATTGCCTGTGCCGATGTAAAATTGATACAAATTGAATAAGGTATATTTCATCTCTTTAGGTTGTCCTAAGAATCTCGTTGATTCAGAACGAATAATGGGTATTCTGGAAAAAAACGGTTTAATCTTAGGCGCGAGTTTGCAAGAAAGCAATATCGTTATTATCAACACCTGTGGATTTATAAAACCTGCCTTGAAAGAAACCGAGAAAGAGATAAAAAAAATTTTAAAATTGAATAATAAAAAAGTTTATGTATACGGCTGTGCTGTAAATCGAGCACGAGAATTTTTATCCAGAAAATTTCCTGAAATCCAAAATTGGTATAATATCAGTGAGCGAAAGAAACTTATTAAAGATCTTATTAAAAAAAATGCAACAGGCGATGTGAGACTATTAACAACCATGGGCTACGCTTATCTAAAAATTGCCGATGGCTGTTCAAATCGTTGTTCATACTGCACAATACCTTTGATAAAGGGTGAATTTAAAAGTTCAAACTTTGATGACCTGATTAATGAAGCAAGGGCTCTGGCAGAAATCGGAACAAAAGAGTTGCTTATCATTGCCCAGGATACTGCCCAGTACGGATTGGATTTGTATAATAAAAAGATGATTGTGCCCCTGATAAAAGAAATCTCAAAAATAAAGGGTATTGAATGGATAAGATTGCTATATGCCCATCCAAAATCACTGACCGATGAATTAATTTCAGAGATAAAAACTAATCCAAAGGTGTGCAAATACCTTGATATGCCAATTCAGCATATAAACGATCGTATACTCAAATTGATGAATCGTCGTATCACAAAAAAAGAAATACTAAGGTTAATGAAAAAATTAAAAGGAATAACCCTGCGAACTACAATAATCGCTGGATTTCCAACAGAAACCGAATCAGAATTCAATGAACTCTATGATTTTTTAAAAAATGGTTATTTTGATTGGTTCGGTGTTTTTAAATACTGTCGTGAAAAAGATACACCTGCTGGACTTTTAAATCAACTTCCGCCTGAACTAATCAACAAAAGATTCAACAAATTGGTCGAACTCCAGCAGCGATTAATAACATTAAAAAATCAGCAGAGAGTAAATAAAGTCTACCGTGTACTTGTCCATCAAAAAAACAAGGATTTTATTGGACACACCGAGTTTTCGGCACCGGATATTGACGGACAGATAATAATAAAGCGCGACGATATCCAATTAGGTAAATTTTATCTTCTCAAAATAACGGGTATGAAAGGAGTGGACCTTTATGCCTGTTAATCTGTTCTTTTTAACTCTCTCCAGCATTCTCTGCAACATTGATATCCCGCTTGAATTCAATGGTCGGGTTTTTCTTGGAAAATATTTGAATAGTGATACTACACGATTCAATATGGATGCATCAGCACAGCTGAGATGCACAATGTTGAAATATAAATATCTTTCTTTTTATATGGAATACAGGGATGACCTTGATATGGCAGAGCAGAAGGGTGGTGTCTCCCTTGACCCGAGATACTCACATTATTATGTCACTGGTGGTTTTGAATACAATTTTTCAGAATTTTTTAGTCAGCTCTCATTTATCCATGATTGTGTCCATGATATTGATTATGAAGTGGAAGGAACACCAGTCTTCAACCGGCTTTCTCTACTCTTCGCCAATGCCGCATATCATCCTGCGAATGCGATAAAGACCGAAGAAAATTTGCTCTGGGCGTTTAATACAAAACTATATCCACACTGGAGATATCATGGCTGGGATGTAAATGCCGGTGCAGATTATCAAATTGACTTCAATGTTGATCTTATATACAAATTCTTTGATAGGAAATCTTTAGGTGCATTTACCAACCTAAATCTTTTAGTATGTAAAGGTGATACAACCCTATACCATCAAGATTTCGTTAGAATAAATTTTTTCTATAAAAATTTCAGTCGCAGAATTGGGTTTGAGTTGAAATATAATTTTTATAATAATGACCCAATAAAAGATCCGGGAGGCCTATGGCTATTTTCAGCATTTGTGGAGTTTTAACTTTAAATCTTTTGACATTTAATCATTTCGGAAATTCTTACGAACTATTCAGTATTGGTTGCCAGCTTGAACTTGAGGGCAAAATTCCTGAGGCAATAAATTATTATCTCAATGCCTTACAATACGACCCGACTGCAAAAGAAATCTATTATTCACTAACCAGTGCCTTTTTTAAGCTCCGGGAATATGAAAAGGGAATAGAGTATGCGTATAAGGGACTTGCATTTGTGAGCGATAGTTCTGAATTTTATGGATTGATTGCTGCAGGATATATTGGAAAGGGTGACCTCAAGGGTGCTGTTAAAATCTATGAAAAAATAAGAGAGCTGAAGCCTTCAGATACTGGAATAATCCAGACGATAGCACTACTGTATGAAGGTCTTGGCGACTTGAATAACGCAATGAAAACACTCCTTGAATTTCCTGATAGTCTTAAAAATGCTGATATCTATAATCGTTTAGGAACACTTTCCGGTAAATCCCGTAATCATCTTGATGCAATAAAATATTATAAACAGGCATATGCCCTTGATACCACAAATGCCCTCGCCCTCATTGGAATCGGCACAGGTTTTGATATTCTAAACATTAAAGATTCTGCAATTTATTATTACGAACTTGGATTAAAATATAATGATGCCAATGACCTGCGCAAAAGGCTCCTTGACCTCTATGGCGATACTGAACAATATGAAAAAATGATAAAGGTTGCCCGAGAAATATTGAAGGTGGATTACTATGATGCCTACGTCCGTAGAAGTCTGGGTTTTGGATTATACAAACTAAGCCTGTTGGACGAAGCATTGAGTGAATTTTTAATAAGCGCAGGACTCAACCCTCAGGATGATTACTCCCGTTTTTATATCGCACGCATAAACCTTGAGCAGAGGAAATATGATGAAGCCCAAAAGGCAATTGAAGATGCGATTAAAATCAATCCCGATTTCACTGAACTCTGGGTCTATGCAGGATTCATTGCCATGGATAAGAAAGACTATAAAAATGCGCGATATTATTTTACAGAAGCAGCCTACCACAATGCAGATATGTCACAGATTTATTATCTACTCGGTGCGGTTAGTGAACTTGAGGGCTCATTCAAAGACGCCTACTTTTATTATAAAAAATCTTTGAGATTGAATCCAGGTTCACTTCCTGGATTATCAGCCCTTGCCAATATATGTGACCGAATAGGCAAAAAAGATGAAGCCTTGCGTAATTTTGAAAAAATAATACAGATTGATTCTACAGATGCTACTGCCCTGAATTATGTAGGCTATACATATGCCGAAAGAGGTGAACGATTAGATTATGCCTTGGAATTGATTGAAAAGGCTCTAAGTATTGAACCCAATAACGGTTATATAATTGACTCACGTGGCTGGGTTTATTATCAAAAAGGAGATTATGAATCTGCCCTGTTAGATTTAAAAAGGGCAAGTGAACTTGTTGAAGATGGGGTGATATTTGAACATTTAGGCGATGTATATCTAAAGTTGAATGAAGTTGAGAAGGCGATTGAAATGTATAAAAAAGTTCTTCTTCTTGAACCGAAAAATAAAAGTGCTCGGCAAAAATTATTAAATCTGAAAGGAGAATGATGGAACCATATCGCATAAAGGTTATTGAACCATTAAGAAAAACTACCAGAAGTCAGCGTTCATTGATTTTAAAAAAAGCAGGATATAATCTTTTTCTCATTCCTGCCCGTTTTGTATATCTTGATTTTATCTCGGATTCAGGGACAGGTGCAATGAGTTCCAGGGCCTGGGCAGAAATAATTGCAGCAGAAGAAGATTTTTCTGGACAGAAGGCAAGTGAAGACTTCATAAATATCGCCCGGAAAATTACCGGTTTTCCTTTTATACAAGCGGTTCACCAGGGCAGGACCGCAGAAAATATTTTATTCAATCTACTTTTCAAAAAAGGTAACAAAGTCATTTCCAATACCCATTTTGAGACGACTCGCGCAAACCTTGAGAAGATCGGTTGTATGGTTATTGATATGCCCGACCTGACACCACCTTTCTGTGGAAACATAGATTTGAACGGATTAGAATCAGCGGTTAGGAAAGATAATAAAATAAAGGCGGTTGTGTTGACTCTCACAAATAATATCAAAGGTGGGCAACCGGTCTCACTTGAAAATATAAAACAAACCCATAAGATAATCAAAAAACGGGGTGGCATATTGATATTTGATGCCAGTAGATTTGCTGACAATGCATTTTATATAAAAAACTATTCAAATTCAAAAAAATCAATTTTAGGCATATGTAACGAAATGTTCAGTTATTGTGATATTCTCTATCTGAGCAGTAAAAAAGATGGACTTGTAAATATCGGTGGATTTATTGGCGTCCGTGATAAAAGAATATATGAGCAATTGAGAGAAAAAATTATTGAACAGGAGTCATATCCAAGTTCGGGCGGTCTTGCGGCACGCGACCTCGCCGCAATGGCGGTTGGTTTAGAAGAAGCAATTGATGAGGAATTTCTTAAATCACATATTGAAAAAGTCCATTATCTCGGCAAAATTTTAAAAAAGAATGGAGTAAGAATCTTTGAACCACTTGGTTGCCATGGCGTTGTAATAATTCCAGAACCCAAATTCCCTTATCCTGCCTACACATTAGGTGCCCAGATTTACCTTGAAACAGGTATAAGGGGCGGGGTATTTGGTAATGAATTAAGGCTTGCAATTCCAAGAAGGGTATATACAATGGAACATCTCAAATTTGCTGGTGAGGCGATAAGTTTTTTTTACAAAAAAGAGCCAAAATTCAAATTGAGGTTAGTAAATAGACCAAAAACATTTTTCAATTTCTTCGCCCAATTCACAGCGGAAAAATAAACTTTAATACTCTACATTTGTCTAACTCTTGACAAGCTATAGTTTTTATATAAAATCAATATAGGATAATTTAAGGGGGTATATTTTGCAAGAACGATTTACTGAAAGAGTTAGAAAGATATTGCATATTGCCCGTGAAGAGGCAATAAAGTTCAGGCATAATTTTATTGGAACCGAACATCTCCTTCTTGCGATGATTAAAGAAGGTGAAGGTGTCGGCGCCATGGTATTGATAAATTTAGGTGTAGAATTAGGAGAATTGCTCAAGGCAATAGAAAATTCAATAACCATTGGTCCGGGTGGCAAAATTGATGTAAATCTTGGCAATGAAGCAAGGGTATGCCTTAACTATGCAATGGAGGAAGCAAAAAATTTGGGGCACACCTATGTTGGCACTGAACATTTATTATTAGGAATTATAAGAACCGAAGGAAGCATTGGTGCCCAGATCCTTGCATCTATGGGTATTGATTATGACATAGCAAAGAACGAAATAATCCAGTTGTTAAAGCCTGAAGGTGTTGCTGCCGGGAAAACAAAAGGCAAACCAAGGGGATCTGCCCTTGATTTATTTTCAAGGGACCTTACTCAGCTCGCCCGCGAAGGTAAACTTGATCCGATAATCGGAAGAGAAAAGGAGATTGAACGGGTCATACAGATTTTATCAAGGAGGAAAAAGAATAATCCTGTTCTAATTGGGGAAGCCGGGGTTGGTAAAACTGCGATTGTTGAAGGACTTGCCCAGGATATAGTCGCGGGTAACATTCCTGATTCCCTTAAAAACAAAAGGGTTCTTGCCCTTGATATGGCATCCATTGTGGCAGGTACCAAATATCGCGGTCAGTTTGAAGAAAGGCTCAAGGCAGTGATAAATGAAGTTACCAATAACAAAGATATAATACTTTTTATTGATGAACTCCATACAATTGTTGGTGCTGGCGCGGCAGAAGGTGCGATTGATGCATCAAATATGCTCAAACCCGCACTTGCAAGGGGTGAACTTCAGTGTATAGGTGCCACAACCCTTGAGGATTATCGGCGATATATTGAGAAAAATGGCGCCCTGGAAAGACGATTCCAACCCATTATTGTAAATCCACCCACCGTGCAGGAAACGATTGGAATATTGAAAGGTCTCAAAGAAAATTATGAAAAACACCATCAGGTAATATATTCAGATGAAGCACTTGAGGCGGCAGCATATCTTTCTGACCGTTATATCATAGACCGTTTCCTCCCGGATAAAGCAATTGATGTTATAGATGAAGCAGGTGCAAAAGTAAAATTATCAAAAATAGTGAAAGACCCAAAGGTAGTTGAACTTGAAAATAAACTCCTTGAAATCAAAAAAACAAAAGATAAAATGGTTGCAGACCAGAAGTACGAAGAGGCAGCAGAATTGCATAAAGAAGAACTAAAAATCCAGGAACAGATAAGAAAGAGAAAAGAGATACAAGGTGAAAGCTCAAAACCGGTTGTATGCGAAGAAGATATTGCGTTTGTTGTTTCACGCTGGACCGGTATCCCCGTATCAAAGATTGAAGAAAAAGAATCAAAGCGTTTATTGAAGATGGAAGAGGAATTACGTAAAAAGATTGTGGGACAGGATGAAGCAATTAAAGTGATATCCCGTGCGATAAGACGGAGTCGCGCCGGTGTGAAAGACCCACGACGTCCGATTGGTTCTTTTATCTTTTTAGGACCGACTGGAGTGGGAAAAACGGAATTGGCACGTCGACTTGCGGAATTTCTTTTCAACGATGTCAATTCCCTCATTACCCTTGATATGTCTGAATATATGGAAAAATTTAATGTATCAAGATTGATTGGTGCACCGCCAGGATATGTAGGCTATGAGGAAGGTGGACAACTTACCGAAAAAGTGAGGCGCAAACCATATTCCGTTGTGCTCTTTGACGAAATAGAAAAGGCACATCCCGATGTGTTTAATATTTTGCTCCAGATTCTTGAGGATGGGCAACTCACAGATTCCTTTGGCAGGAAAGTGGATTTTAAAAACACCGTAATAATTATGACATCAAATATCGGCACCGCAGATATAAAAAGAAGCGACGGGCTTGGATTCGCCAAAGTTGATCCCAATGTATCTTATGATAAAATGAAAGAAAGGTTAATGGATGAAGTTAAAAAACTATTCAATCCCGAATTTCTCAATCGTGTTGATGAAATAGTAGTATTCAGGCAATTAACTAAAGAAGATATGAAAAAGATTGTGGAAATTCTCATTGCAGAACTTGAAGAAAGGCTGGATGATAAGAAAATGGTTCTCGAGCTTGATGAATCTGGTAAAGAACTACTGGTGGAAGAAGGCTTTGACCCTCAATATGGTGCAAGGCCCATTAGGAGAACAATAAGACGTTTAATTGAAGACCCGCTTGCCGAAGAGATTTTAAAAGGGAATATAAAAGAAGGTAAGCATATAAAACTCATTCGGGCAGGTGATAGACTGGAATTCAAAGTTAAATGATTTTATCCATAATATTCGCCTATACAATCGCCAATATCACGGTTGATGCCCGGTTCACAAATAAAGACCTTATAATCCAAACCAGCGGTTTAAAAATCGGAGAGCAGTTTAAAGAATCAATGATTCCGCAGGCAATAAATAACCTTTATCGCCTCCGATTATTTGATTATATCGCTATTGATACGACAATTATTGCAGATGGCATTTTTATTAAAATAAATGTGACTGAAGCACCATTTTTAAACGGTGAACCCCAATTTATAGGAAACAAAAAAATTAAAAAAGGTGATTTACTAAAAAAAATTGAATTAAAAAACGGTCAGGTTCTTACAAAGAAAGCAATTTTTGATGCAAGGCTAAAGATAATTGATCTATATGCGGAAAAAAATTTCTATAACACTGTGGTGCAGGACAGTATTGTACCGGATACACTAAACAAAGTTAACCTTTATTTTGTAATCAATGAAGGTTCTGTTCTGAAAATAAGTAAAATAAAGATTGAAGGCAATAAGGCACTTTCAGAAAGTTCTATAAAAAGAAAAATGCAGAATAAAGAAAAGGGATTCTTGCGCAGCGGAAAACTTGATCGTGCAAAATTAAAAGAAGATATAGAACGCATAAAGATTTTTTACCGAGACAATGGATTTCTTGATGTTGTTGTTAGCGAACCAGAAATAAAGGTCGTTGATAATAAATTGGTAATAACCATAAAAATAAATGAGAATCAAAGATATTATGTGGGTGATATAAAATTCAGTGGTAATGTTCTCTTTTCAACTGCCCAGATGGAAAAATTATTAAAGATAAAGCCCGGGACAATCTTTAATCTTACCAAGGCACAAAATAGTCTGCAAAAATTTTATGAAGTCTATGCAGACGAAGGTTATATATACTGTTCAATAGCACCAATCGAAACAATTCGTGATAGTTTTGTTGATATTGAGTATCAGATAACTGAATCAAGGCCGGCAAACATAAATCGGGTTGTCATTGCCGGAAACTATCGCACCCGAGAGAAAGTAATTAGAAGAGAAATAGTTACTCTTCCAGGCACAAGGTTTCGTCGTTCCCAGGTTATAAGAAGTATGAGAGAAGTATTCAATCTTGGATTCTTTGAAGATATCACCCCTGAGACCGGTAGTCCGGATGACAGTGGAAATATTGATTTGGTCTATCGTGTTAAGGAAAAAGAGGGTGTTGGTTCTATCGGTGCGGGGATGGCATATTCTGCCCAGGATAAATTGACTGGATATATTGAATTAAGCCATCCCAATGTCTTCGGCAGAGGTCAACGTGTTTATACAAAATTTGAAATTGGCGGCAGGCTCACTAATATCCAATTCGGTTTCACCGAACCCTGGCTCTTTGATACAAGAACAACTGCGGGCTTTGATGTATATTATACGAATAGATTATGGGATTTTTATACAAAAAGGGATATCGGCAGTGCCGCGAACTTTTCTTTCCCGTTTTTTCTTGATTATACAAGATTAAATTATACATTCAGAGTTGAAAGAACACAAATTCTGGATATTGCAAAAGAATATCAGCCAACTACCGGATATGACTTAAGAAAAGATACAATTCCCAAATGGACTTTAGCAAATAACTATGGGATAACAAGAGACACAAGGGATTTTATATTCAATCCTTCAAGTGGTTCATATATTTCTTTGCAGACCGAGATAGCAAAACCTTGGATATTTGCCAATATAGATTACAATAGATTCACATTTGAAACCCGTTCATATTTTCCGGTTTTCTGGAAATTTGTTTTGATGACAAGATTCCGAATGGGTATAGTTACAAGTGCCGATGAGGTTCCATACTACAAGCGATTCTATGCTGGTGGCACCGGCGAAGATGGTGTTAGGGGATATTCAGACCGTTCGCTTTCACCGATTGAAGATGGCAAAAGAATTGGTGGTAATGCTTTATTCATAAATAACATTGAATTGAAATTGAAATTTTCTCAAAGTTTCGCACTCCTTGCATTTTATGATATGGGGAATGCATTCGCTTCTTATAAAGATTTCAATCTCTATGATTTAAAAAGAGGCGCAGGTATAGGAATTAGGGTAGAGATTCCAATGATGGGTGTTCTTGGTTTTGATTTGGGTTATGGATTTGACCGTGCTCAACCAGGTTTTGAACCCCATTTCCAGATAAATCCATTTGGAATGTTTTAATTATCTACTGGAGGAACAATGCAAAAATTAAAATCTATTTTAATTATTACAATAATACCCTTACTTGTTTTTGCAAAAGAACAGAAAATCGGATTTGTCGAGTCCTCAAAAATTCTAACCCAGTATCAGGCAACTTCATCCGCCACTCAAGAATTTAATGAATATGTAAATGCCTGTCGGGACTCTGCAGCAAAATTACAGCTAACTGTGCAAAACTTAAAGAGTGAATTTGATGCCCAGAAATTGATGTTGAGTGAAGAAGCGCGTTTAAAAAAACTTGATGAAATTGATAAGTATAACCAGATTTATAATAAATATCTTCAGGATGTGTTTGGACCAGGTGGGAAGATTGAACAAAAGAACGACGAACTTATGGCGCCGTTGTTGAAAAAAATAAATGACGCTGTTGCCAAGATTGCCCAGCAAGAAGGATTTTCAATGGTAATCGACCTATCTGAAGATATCTTTTATGCTTCCCCAGAATTAAATATTACTGATTTAGTTATCAATGAACTAAATCGTGAATACGGTGTTGCAACGACTATTCCCAGTGCTATGAAAAAATACATTGGTATATTACCTTTTAAAGAAGAAAATACTGAGGCACTTAATGAAAACCTTGGTATGAGATGCCAGAACGAGTTATACACGGTGTTAAACAATTACTCGCAGACATATAACATTGTAACCAAGGGGACTATTATGGCAGAATTGACAAAACGGCAGTGGGATTATAAAATGATTGATGAAAATCAGGCATTTCAGGTTGCGGGATTTGCAATGTGCAATTATATCGTTATGGGAAAGGTAAGTAAAACAGGAACAAAGATTGATTACACAATCAGTCTGAGGGATGTAAATTCAAAAGAGGAAATAGGCAGTCGTTCTAATTCAGTAAACGACGATATAAAATTCTCTGAATCCCTCAAGAACGACCTAATGAGCCTGATTGAAGCATTAAAGAAAAAAGAATAACTACCAATAATTGACTAAAATTTAAACTTGAATATAATTTAGTAAAGATGGTTAATGGGTTGGGGTTGAGATGCTGAATTGGTTAATGGGTTTGATTGATGGTTTAAAGACTAAAAACTATAGACCAATGACCATACCAGCATCTATGCCCAATAACTATAGACCATCTGTTAAGGGTTGATGCGTAAGAACAGGTCAACGAGGGGGTTCCGAGGTCTCCAAAAAGTATTGCTCTGTTCAAACTTTTTGGAGATAAGGGGGATTCTTCCCCCTTATGCGCCCGTAGCTCAACTGGATAGAGCGGCGGACTACGAATCCGCAGGCTACGTGTTCAAGTCACGTCGGGCGCGTGCCAATTTTGCTGACAGCCATCAAGCGCAGCGCAGATGGATGTCATCGCAAAATTGAGCATCCCGAGTGAAATGAGGGATGCCAAGCTTAAACAATTTTTATTGCGCAAGGGATAAATATGAAAGACAATGATGAATTTTTTATGATTGAGGCATTGAAAGAAGCACGGAAGGCATTTGAAGAAGAAGAAGTCCCAATCGGCGCGGTTGCGGTTTATAAAAATCAAATAATTGGACGCGGGCATAATCGAACTGAAGCACTCCAGGATCCTACGGCCCACGCTGAGATACTCGCAATTACAGCGGCAGCAAATGCTTTAAATTCCTGGCGCTTAAATGATGTTGTGATTTATTCAACGATAGAACCTTGTATTATGTGTGCGGGTGCGCTGGTATTGGCGAGGATACAAAAAATCGTCTTTGGTGCAAGGGATGAAAAATTTGGTGGATGCGGTTCGGTTTTCAATATTGTGCGGGAGCAAAAATTAAATCATAAGATTGAGGTAGTTGAAGGTGTCTTAAGAAATGAAGCATTGTCTTTAATGAAAGATTTCTTTAATCAAAGACGTAATAAAAAGAAAAAATAGATAAAATTATATAGTTGGTGGGTTGAGGTTGAGAAGCTGGATTGGTTAATGGGTTTGGTTGAAGGTTTAAAGACTAAAAACCATAGACCTTACCAGCATCTAAACCCAATAACCTTAAACCCTTTGTTAAGGTGGTTTGCTTGATGAGAAATTTTTACCTGGTAGAGCAGACCTGAAGGAATAAGGGTTGATGCGTAAGAACAGGTCAACGAGGGGGATTAGAGGTCTCCAAAAAGTATTGTTCTGTTCAAACTTTTTGGAGAAAAGGGGGAATCCTCCCCCTTTTGGAGAGATGGCCGAGTGGACTAAGGCGCGCGACTCGAAATCGCGTATCCGCTTAAAAGCGGGTCGGGGGTTCAAATCCCTCTCTCTCCGTAAACCCGTCTAAATTCTACGGGCTTATCTTTTACTAATACTATATCCTGAAGTATCAATCACGACGGATTTGTCATGTTTTCCTTTTTAAATCTATTTAATCAAAGTCAAAACAAGTTCAAATCCCTCTCTCCCCGTAAACCCGACTAAATTTCACTGGTTAATCCTTATTAAAATAATTATTTTCAAGATAACAATAATTCAACTATTCCATTATTCCAGAATATTGGAATAATGGAATTATGGTACTAATTATACATCTTTATCAAGGCGTTTAGATATTCTTTCTACCAATTGCTCGCAAGCATCAAGAAATTTCCTAATTTCCTCGGGATATTTTATCCAGTAAGTAGTAGATTTTCCCTTTTTTTCATAGCGCACCAGATTCGCCAATCGTAATTTAGTCATCTGAGAACAAACTGCTTGTTTTGATCTTTTAACATGTTTCACAATTGTACTTAAATCTAATTTTTCTTTTTCTAACAATAGTTTCAATATTCCATAAGATATTGGATATCCTAAAACACGACATATTGTTGAACCACGAAATCTTTTCTCGATTATCTCCATAATGATACCTCCATTTCATCATTCCATAATTCCAGAATATTGGAATAATGGTATATCAGTATAATGGAAAGTTAATTTTTGTCAAGAATCTGTATACAAAAAGATTATATTACTTATATATACAAAGCGAATATTTGTCTCAGAAGAGACATATATATTTTTGATAATATTAGAAGATTGAAAATCATAAATAGATATCAGAGGTTGTTGTCTCTAATAAATAATGCTTAATTCATCAAAATACCTCAACCGGGTCAACATCAATCTCTAATTTTGATTTACTCAATTTAATCTGTTTCAAAAATTTCAATTTGCGATGGTCAAACTTTAGCGGCGTCTTTAGTAGTATGTAAACACGATAATTGTTTCTTATTTTGTAATAAAAAGACTGATTAGGTCCAAAAATTTTAATACCTTTTATTTCAGTCAACAAATCATAAATTTTCTTCGCTTCATTCCATGTATTCTGTTCGTCTTTACCTGAAAGCCGGATAAGAATTAACCGCGAAAATGGTGGGAAATTAAGTTCTTTGCGCAATTTCATTTCTTCAGCATAAAATTTTGGATAATTCTGCAACTGGCTAAAAAGTATTGAATATTGCTCGGGATGATATGTTTGTATCAAAACCCTGCCCGGTTTATTTCCCCTGCCTGCCCTTCCTGCGACCTGGGTTAAAACTTGAAATGTCCTTTCACTACCCCTGAAATCAGGGAGATTCAGAATTGTATCGGCATTAACAATTCCCACGAATGTTACATTTGGGAAATCAAATCCTTTTGTAACGAGTTGTGTGCCGAGCAATATCTGTGCCTTTTGTTCTTCAAATTTTTTCAAAATTTCTTCTGCCTCTCCCCTTTTCCGTGCACTATCGCGATCAAGTCTTAAAATAGTTGTTCTACAATTTTCCGTATTCCCATTCAATTCTGATCTTAATATCCTTCTAATTATCTCCTCTATGCGCTGAGTTCCTGCACCACGATATAACAAAGTAGCCTTCCCACATTTAGGGCAATGGTTGAAATAATCTGTTTTATAATCACAAGTATGGCAAGAAAGTACAGAGACATCACTTTTTGTAGTAGCCCGATGATATACCAGTGGTAATTTACAATATGGACAACGAACGATATAGCCGCAATTCGGACAAATCAAACTCGGTGCAAAACCACGGCGATTTAAAAAAAGAATTGCCTGTTCATTTTTTTGTATTATTCCCTTAATAGATTCTTCAAATCTTTGAGAAATAAATTTTCCACCTTCCTTTTTTAAATCAACAACCTCAACATCGGGTAAAGGACGGGCATCTATTCTCTCTTTTAAAGTTAAAAGTTCGTATTTGCCGATACCAGCATTATAATATGATTCTATTTGTGGTGTGGCACTACCCAAGACGACAACGCAATTTTCAATCTTTGCCCTGACCACGGCAACATCCCGCGCATTGTATTTAACTGCCTGCTGATGTTCTTTATAGGAATGGTCATGTTCTTCATCAATGATGATTATTTTCAAATCTGGTATAGGAAGAAATACCGAACTTCTTGGTCCAATAATGACTTTATAAATTCCATTTTTAATACCATACCATGCGTTTCTTCGCTCTCTGACAGTAAGTGCCGAGTGTATTGTAATTACATCCTTACCAAAACGTTCAGCAAATCGTTTTAATAAAAGGGGTGTCATTGATATTTCGGGAACGAGAACAAGCGCCTTGCCTCCGTTTTTTAAAACTTCAGAGATAACCTTTAAATAGACTTCGGTCTTTCCGCTCCCGGTAACACCAAAAAGTAGATAAACCTTAAAGATATTTTTTCTAACTGAATAAAGAATACGATTTATCGCATTACTCTGAGAATATGTTGGAACAGGCTCCTTCGCTATCGTTGGTTTTTCATATTCTTTTTTTATGTATTCAAATTTTTTTAAGACCCTGGACGGAAATGCCTGTTTGAGAACCTCGCCAAGATAAGAAACATAATAAGAGGCAATCCATTTATAGAGACTCAATAATTTTGGTGAGATAAAATTTGTTTCAACCAACTTCTGGACTTTTTTTATATTGGGCACATCCCTTTTGATATTTGTGCTAACGACTATTCCATATTTATACTTTTTCTTTAAGGGAACAATGACCAAATCACCGATATGCAGTTCAAAGTCACTTTGATATGTAAGATAATCAAACTTTGTATTCGGTATCGCCACATCAACTAACATAGTTAAAAACCTGTTTTAACATAACTACCTATATCATTATATGCAATTCGCCTAAAATTTCAATATCGTAGGCATTTAATTTTTCTTAGTAAAAGCAAATTCTATCTTTACAAAAAAGTATTTTCAGATATAATTTTTTAATATGGAAATTGCCATTAAAATTGAAGATTTGCATCGTTCATTTAAAGTCCATTTCTGGGAGAAAAAGAAAGAGATATTGAAGGGAATTTCTTTTGAAGTTTATAAAGGTGAGGTTTTCGGTTTCCTTGGTCCCAATGGTGCTGGCAAAACAACAACGATAAAAACGATTACCGGATTGATAAGACCGGACCGGGGCAGTATTGAAATCTTTGGTTATCCGCCGAACTCACTTGAGGCAAAAAAACGGATCGGATTTCTCCCGGAGTCTCCTTATTTCTATGAACATTTAACCGGCTATGAATTTTTGAAAATACATGCAATGCTTTGCAATAAGCATACTAAAAAAAACATACTTATGGAATTGATAGAAAAAGTAGGATTGAAAAGGGCGGCAGATTTGCCGTTAAGAAAATACTCCCGTGGAATGCTCCAACGAATCGGCATTGCCCAGGCACTTGTTGGCGACCCTGATTTACTAATTCTTGATGAACCATTGACTGGACTTGACCCGATCGGCAGAAAAGAGATAAAGGATCTGGTTTTGGAATTGAAAAAAAATGGAAAAACCATATTTTTCTCATCCCACATCCTCCCTGATGCCGAGGCAGTTTGCGATAGAATTGGAATAATAATAGACGGCAAAATTATGCAGATCGGACCGCTTGACGAACTTCTGAAAAAAGGCACAAAGACCGATGAAATATCACTTGAAGACTGGTTCTTTGAGCAGGTAAAAGGAAGGTAATGTTATGCATAGAATTCTGGCAATCGCGGAAAATACATTCAAAGAGAGTTTAAGACAAAGAATAATGCTTTTATTAATAATCTTCAGTATCTTGCTCATTGTTATCTCTTTATTTCTTGAACCTTTCGCCCTTGGTGAATCACCGAAATTGTTAAGAGACTTTGGCATGGCAGTGGCATCACTTTTCGGAATTCTTGTCGTAATTATTATAGGATCCACGCTGATTCATAAAGATATAGAAAAAAGAACGATCTATACGGTTATTGCAAAACCAGTGAAGAGAAGCGAAATCATACTTGGTAAGTTCCTTGGACTTTTTCTTTTGATTGCAATATTGGAAGGAGCAATGGCATTAATCCATCAATTTGTCATTTTTATTTACGAAGGTAAGTTTGACATATCAATATTAATCAATCTACCATTTTCCCTCATTGAAATCGCTGTGCTTTTGGGAATTCTACTACTCTTCTCATCTTTCTCTTCAGCAACATTGACATCAATAATGGGTGTGATATTTTATGTAATTGGACATGCAAGTCCGGATTTAAAACTTTTTGCAGATACTGTTAAAATTCCTGGGTTAAAATATCTTGCCTACGGATTTTATTATATCCTGCCCAATCTTGAAAATTTTAACCTTCGGTTAGAACTTGTCCATAAACTACCTATATTCACTGACCAGGTATTATTCTCAATTTGCTACGGATTGATTTACACGATTTTTTTGCTTTATCTGTCAGTATTGATTTTTGAACAAAGGGAATTTAAATGATACAAATCATTCTTCCAATTGTCCGCCGTACTTTTTGCCATTCTGAACTTACAACTGCCTGTTGCGTCCAACTTACAATTGTCAGTCACTCCGAACTAACACCTACTTGTCATCCTGAACCTACAACTACTTGTTATCCTGAACCTACAACTCCTTATCATTCCGGATCTACAACTACCTGTCATTCCGAACTCGTTTCGGAATCTAAAAAAAATACAGAACCAACCTTTTATACAAAATAAGATGCTGAAACAAGTTCAGCATGACAGAAATAAAAATGAATAATCAGTATTATGTTTATATTCTAACCAATAAAACAAACAAGGTGCTTTATATTGGAGTCACCAACAATCTCGTTCGCAGAATGTATGAGCATAAAAATAAATTAATTAATGGATTCACAAAAAAATATAATTTAACGAAGCTTGTTTATTATGAGATTACAAATGAAATTGACTGCGCAATCAGGCGGGAAAAACAGTTAAAGAACTGGCACCGAGATTGGAAAATAAATCTCATTACACAAAATAATAAAGAATGGAAGGACCTGAGTGAAGAGCTCATCAACAATGAATAAAAATAAGATGCTGAAACAAGTTCAGCATGACAAAAAATCATCGATCACCGTGGAATCACCTTTCCCTGTCACCCTGAACTTGTTTTTTCCTTGCCCTGTCACCCTGAACTCGTTTTTTCCTTGCCCTGTCACCCTGAACTCGTTTCAGGGTCTAACATAGGGAGATAGTGCAATGTTAAAAAAGACTTTTTTCGTAATTCTTTTCCTCTCTCTTATTGTTAATCTCTCCTATCGTATTGACCTCAAGAAAACAACTCATGAACTTATCGGCGAATTGATGTATTTCCCGTCGGGTTTTGCAATCCGTGCATTATCGTTGGGATTCTATGTGCCTTTAGCAGATTATGTCTGGCTTAGATTTATCCAGTATTATGGCGAGCATCGTATGACTGATTTACGATTCGACCTTATGCATCATATCCTTGATATATTAACCACCCTTGACCCATATTTTGATCATGCCTATACCCTTGGTGCCCTGATGCTAACCCATGATGCGAATAGACCCGACCAGGCATTCGCATTATTAAAAAAGGGAATGCAGGCTGACTACAATGAGTGGCGCACTCCATTTGTATATGGATTTATACATTATGTTTTTTTAAGGGACTATAAAACAGCATTGTCATATATGCGTATTTCTGCGAGTAAACCCACTGCCACCGATATGCCCAAAAGATGGGCAGGGTATATTGCACTTAAAAGATTGCGTGATACCAGGACTGCCCTTGCCTTATGGATTGATCTTTACAATAATGCCAAAAATCCCGAAGAGAAAAAAATTGCCGAGATTTATATCAAAGAAGCAAGGATGGAACTTGACATTGAATTTTTGAATAAAAAAATTGAAGAATTTGTAACCAAAATTGGGAGAGCACCAATTAATCTGAAAGAATTAGTCTCTAAAGGCATTATAGATTCAATACCCACAGAACCACATAGTAGTGATGCAGAAAGATATTACTATTATCTGAAAAATGGAAAGGCGCATTCCACTTGGCAAAATCTGAAACGATAATCTTTTACTTTACATAAACTGTATCCCCATATTTAATGTTATCTTCCGAAACAAAAATAGTTTTTTCCATTTTTGTATCAAAAAATATTTCGTAACCATTGTCATAGTTGGTGGGATAAGGAACTGTAATTAAAAACTCTCCGTTATTATTAGTTGAAACTGAATCAAAATAATCAAATGTTATATTAGGTAGTTGAATTTTACATGAAACTTTTACTGATGTGTTAGGTAGGGACTTGCCTTTGATTACAGCACCCTTAACAATTTCAAATATTCTCACACTGCCACTGAAATATCTAAGGCGGAAATGACGATACGGAGGATAAAACTTATCTTTAAAGTAAAATCCGCTTCCTAAATATTGTGAAAGTCGATAACTACTCGTTGCGATACCAATTGAATTTGGTTCCATAATCGTAATTGGTTTGCCTGCTTTATCTTTAGTATAATATATATTTAAAAATTCCTGTGGTGTAACTTTTAAGTATTTGGCAGATAAATAAATATTCCGCAATACACCATACATGTACACATAAGGAGATTCCAATTTTTTTAGAATATTTAATGCATCTTCTTCGGTTTGTGTTAAAAAAAATTGACTGACTATTTGAAAGTTGGGAGCATCATTACCAAAATTTGATGCGGTAACCGGTTTCTGACCTAAATATACAATATAATGACCACTATCCCAGAAACACATAATACCATATTCAGGTTTACTGTTGGGTTTATAAACATAGCTGGTTTTCGGAAGTGAATCATTTATCCATCGGCACGCATTTATTTCATCCCTTGTGGGTACATCAAAACGCATCCCATAAAACCTTATATCAATTGTAGAAAAATTTAGAAATAAAACAACAGTGCTAAAAGCGATTCCTATTTTGGGGCTAAATAATTTGGAAATCTTTATCAGAGTGTATGAAAATATAAGCGAAAAAAATGGGATAAACCAGATTCCATAGCGGCGGCCTATAAATGATATCAACCCAGTGAATAGACAAAAAAATATAAAATAAATAATTGATTTATTTTTTCTATTTTCTAAAATCGTAATTAAAAGCATTGCTGGCCAGACATAATAACTTAAGCCAATTGTTTGCTTCACCGTGAGATTATCAATATAACCGCTTTGTACTAATAATGGTTGGAATTCCAATATTGTTGCTAACCATGGGTCATTTTTAAAAATAAAAAAAAGTCCATTGATAAAGGATTTGGTACGAAGCAAATAAAATAACAAAATAAAAAGAAAAAAAATAGGTATTACCGCAACTATCTTTAGTCTATTTTTTGACCGCATTATAACCATAACCCACATGATTAAAGTTGCTATTAAAAGCAAAGACAAATGCAAATATGAGAGACCGCGATAACTAAATGGGCTATCAATAAAATGAGTGTCTACACTAAATGGTAAAATGATAATAAATGCAGTAAGAAAAGAAATTGAGGATTTAAATTCTTTATGAACCAAAAGCAAGATGAAAGATAATCCAATAAATAGTATCGCACCTTGCCATAAAAGGAGTGATATGCCGAAAGCAAATCCTAATTTCAGGTACTTTCGCATCCAATTTGAATCATCATTTATAAGAAAATAAAATATTAAAAGCAAACCGAAGGTTTCGCTGATGTGATGGTCAAAATATCCTGCCCTTGCATAAAAAGAAGTAACCGGTAAAATTGTAGCAATGAAGGATGCTAATAAAGCGTTCATTCGGGAATTGAAAAATTTATTACCTATTTGGAATATTAATAAAATTACCAGGATACCCCATAGTACAGGCATAACCGCACACACTGATTCTACTTGTGATATAGAAGGATGTCCTAAAAATAAAAGCCAGGAAACCAATGCCGCAGAAAAATCAAAAAGTGGTGGCCAGATACAATAATTCCCAGTCGGATATGAGATGTAATAATCGAAAACGGGAATATTGGGAAAATTGTTAACGTTTATCAAAACCCTGCGGGCATGATAATACGGGTCAGGTGATATAAAAATAGGAATATCCTTTTGTTTTGATATTAGAGGAAGCAACCATAGTGCACATCCAAAAGCAGCTACAACAATAAGGAGCAAATTTTTATTGAATAAGGACCTCATCAATCAACCATCCGCTTTTCGTCAAAACAAGCTTATCTCCAGTAATAAAATATTTAAAACAATTGTCTTTATAGGAATAAAATTTTATTCGATAATAAATTTCACAGGTTTTTTTATTAATAAATTTGACTGATATAATCGTATCAACTTTAATTGAATCTATTCTATCTGGTATTGGATAGATCAATGTTGAATCATAAAACTCATCCCTATGGAATGTAAAATATTTCAGCGCATTTTTGTAATCTCGTTTATCAAGAAATGACCAGTATTTATAAATTGTGCTTTCGGGTGGGGCTACAAAAGAAGTGCTTTCTGTTTTTTCATTCTTACTACACACAACTTCTATTATAAGATATGTCAATATCAAAAATAGAAATCTCTTTTTATTTTGCGGACTAAACATTTGTGCTATTTTATAAAAAAGACGGCTGGCATTTCAATAATTTTTGCCAGCCGTCTAAATTTGCGAAATTATTATTTCGCAACACCAGGGGTAAGTGTCAGAGGCAGTACTCCTTTGGCTCCGACGCCATAAATACGATAAGAAGGAGCTGCATTAGCTACGGGTAAAGTGTCTGCATAAAATGATATACCTATATTACCCTGGCTGTATGTAGGTATTCCATCTTGAACTGCATTATTTGATGGATAAAATGGATTTCTTACATTATCAGGGAGTATTGCATTAGTACCAAATGGCGAAATTAGATTTTCCGCTACGCACATATTAGCATCTGGACCCGTTGAAGGATACGCAGTATTTATTTGGGCAACTGTAGTATTTAAGTTCACTGGATATGCATCAGCGCCGCGTGTATTCAAATCTTCCACTGAAGTCTGCAGGGTATGCATATTATTCTTCAAGGATGATTCTTTTGCTCTCTGCTGCATTGCCATAAAGTTCGGAATAGCAATTGCGGCCAGAATACCGATGATCACGACCACGACCATCAATTCAATGAGGGTAAAACCCTTCTTCATTGTGTACCTCCTTGTTTTCTTTACAAAACCCGCCATATTATGCGGATTTTGATTGGAGTTACAAAGTTGGTTAATGGTTATTTAACCACTTAACCAGTATAGTGCCCCAGAAGTAGAATGGTTGCTTTTGCAACCCTGTATTTGTTTCAGGTTATAGTTTAGGTTAAAAACCTTTCACTTATAACCTTTAACTTTTTATACGGGCTTTAGGGCACGGTTCAGGGTATCAAGCTTTCAGAAAAACACTATAATTTCAATCGGTATCATTCGTTTAGTTTGCACTACCAGAAAGCCCGTTTTTTATTACATTTTATTGACAATCCTACTTTATATTATATTCACATTCTCAGGATTGTCAATAGGTTATGTCAAAGACCACGGATTTACGGGACTGAAGTCCCGATCCCGTTTTACTGACTCTATTAATAATATATGCAAAAATCGTGCCTGCAAGTTATAAAAAAACCCCCGAAATTTCAATGGTTTTTTAACTGTTTACTGTCTCATTTTATATCTTCTGTCTCATTTTGCGACACTTAAGTCTCGTTTGGTACCTTCTCACTTTTTATCTTCTTACCTTCTTTCCCTTTATTCGCCGATATAAGGTCGCCCTGCTTATACCAAGTTTTTTTGCCGCCTCAGTTATGTTTCCATTACATTCATTCAATGCCTTTTTAATCTCATTATCTTCAAGTTCCTTCAATGTCTCAATATTCCCAAACTTCACATTGATATGCTCGGGTTTGATATAATAGGTATCAGCAAGGACTGCTGCCCTTTCAATAATATGTTTTAATTCACGCACATTTCCGGGCCAGGAATAATTTTTAAGCACCTCAATCGTTGATTTCATCAATCTCTTTTCCCCAAGGTTTTCCCTCTCACAGATGGACTTCAAAAAATATTCGGCAAGTAAGGGTATATCTTCTTTTCTCTGGCGCAGCGGTGGCAAAATTATGGGTATGACATTCAAACGATAATAAAGGTCTTCACGAAATCTCTTCTGTCTCACTTCTTCATACAGGTCTTTATTCGTTGCCGCAATAAGACGGACATCAACTTTTATGGCTTTTGTTGAACCAAGCGGCACAATTTCCCTTTCCTCAAGGAGTCTCAAAATCTTCATCTGGATTGAGCCCGGTGCATCCCCAATTTCATCAAGAAAAAAGCTGCCTTTATTGGCGACAAGAAAAAGTCCATCTTTATCGGTTGTAGCACCGGTGAAGGCACCCTTTTTATACCCAAAAAGTTCGCTTTCAAGAAGAGTTTCCGGTAATGCAGCACAGGATATAGTAACGAAATTATAACTTGCCCTTTTTGACCTACGGTGGATTTCTCGCGCAATCAATTCCTTACCAGTCCCTGACTCGCCGAGTATCAATACAGTGGTATCGGTCTGGGCAATCTTATCTACCATACTTAAAATATTTTTAATCACCTTGCTTTCACCAATTATCTCAACGGGTCTTTCTTTTTCTCTTCTTATATTTGCCCTTATACGATTAAGTATTTCGTCAATACCAAATGGCTTCAAGATATAATCACTTGCTTTATCCCTCATCGCATTTATGACTGATTCCATTGAACCATAGGCAGTGATGAAGATTACCGGCAGGTGAGGATAAATAGACCTAACATTTTTTAAAAACTGGAATCCATCCATTCCCGGCATTCTTATATCACTTATTACACAATCAAATTTCTCTAATTTTAATTGATTAAGTGCATTCCTGGGTTCGTTAGTTGCATATACATCATAACCATTTTCCTGCAGTGCAAAAGAAAGCCATTTTAAAAGGCTTTCCTCATCATCAAGTAATAAAATCTTAGGTTTCATAGAATCGTAGTCAATTTAAACAAATCACTTTTTTCTTCTTGCAAATACCTCTTCCAGCGTAAGCCTGAATTCAGGGATAAATACGAATTCCCTTAACTCACCTTTTATTCTAATACTTATATCGGGTTTGATTGATATCTTCCCAAAGTTCTTAAATCCGAATTTATATATCAATCCAACTGAATGCTCCTTGATACCGCTTAAATACCAGGGGTTATATGAATATGAGAGAACTAAATTATCTTTCCCGCCGATTATCTTGAAGCGATAAACCGTATTAATCCCTTCTCCGAACAAATATTCAAACAGTAATGCTCCATTCCAGTCTTTTAATGTATGTTCAATACCAAGACCCAAAACCTGGGGCAGATTATAGGTCGTATCATTTTGTGATTTTTCCATACTCAATCTCCCTAATCCTTCGTAATAGCAGGAGAGTATAAATAATTTCAATCCAGCACTGAATACCCTGCCATTGTTCCGGTATGAAAAAGTATCAGAAATAGAATAACTACCGATAGTGTAATTCCATATTTCCCTTGAACTCCCGTATAAATAAGACCCGCTGAAAAAAATCTCAGCAAAATTAACCCTGTGATTTAATTGAAGATATATTTCTTCAATCCCGCCCCTGCCCTGCACATACATATCAAGTTTATCTACCTTACTATAAATATCAAATGACTGATTATACCTCTCTTTGCTTCCAAAACAGAAAACCAGACCTTTATAAACAGGGATCTTCATATTAAGAGAAAATGGATTGGTCCAGAAAATTCCACGGAAATCGCTTCCTTTATTAAGCATATTAAATTCAGGTCTTAGTGAAAATTCAATCTGCGCAATGTTTAAATCCCCATAAAAAGGAGTTCTAAAAATTCCCTGCTCCTGACCAAGTCCTTCTATAGAGAAAACTGATGCAGTAAATATTGAAAGCAGAACTATATTCATCTCTCCTCAGGCGGTTTGATATATCCAACTTTTAACTGATGAGAACCAGTCATCAATTCAATATTAGCAATATCATAATTTTCAGGAGATAGATAGATAAAAATTCCAAAATTTGAATCCGGATGTTCAATAATCCGCTGGACATACTGAACAATATCAAGGGCAAAGAGTGTATCACTCAAAGCAAATTTTTTTAAGGCAATCTGGGGACTGAGTTCGGTATCAAATCCAGTAAATGGCTTTCTAAGATATTTTACACCTATCTCAATAGAATCGCACAACCCATAATGACTCATTGCCCTGAATGTCAATTCCCCATAAACAGCCTTTGTTTCGTTTAATAATGTATCATAGGTGAATTTTACATAATTCCGAAATGAAACCCCACTACCAAGCCAGTTTTCCCAGTAATTTGGTAATGTATCTATTTTTATTATATGGCAATCTGCCTGGAGTGGCAATGAGGTAATTACCCCATTCTTCACGAGTTGGAAACGGGTTGGTTTTCCTGATTCTCTTGCATAGAAAGCGCAAAAGCCGGTATCCTCGGGAATTAGAATAATTCCCTTACCATTCCTCATTTTACCCAAATCTATATAATTGAAAAAAACCACGCAAGAATCACCTTTTATCTCACCCCATCTCAAAGAATCAAACTCAAAATCACCTCCCGGATTTGACCACAAATCTGTATTATCCTTTTTATACCATGTTGCCTCAGTTTCAGAAAATTCATTGGTCAAAATATGAACAGTAAATCTCAATGTATCATTATTGAAACTTTTGTTTTTAAATAGTATCAACTTTATCTGGTCAAGCCCCTGATATGTTGTATCAGAAAAATTAAACTTTAAAATGACCCGCGACTGATATTTACTATTTTTTCCAATGATGAGATTTTGCGAGGTGCCAAGTGGCATTGCCTTCGACTCGGTAAATGAAACATATAATGGCAGGTTTATAGTAATGGCATCAAAATCTCCGCGTTCATTGAGTTCTTCTTCACCCAAAGGTAGTTTATTGCAGGCAAGTGTCAAAATAAAACTAAATAGAATCCACCTTCTCATTATAGATAAATATATCAAATTTTTGGGCAAAGTCAAGGAATTTCTATTTCAAAAGTATCGCCTTTTCAATTTTACTCAAATCACCAGTATTAAGATGGATAAAATAAATGCCCGCAGGAATTTTCTTACCTGCATTGTCTTTACCATCCCAGACAATACTGGATACTTGATTCAGGATACCGGATTCAAGATTGAATGATTTAACAACCCGACCTGAAACATCATAAACTATTAACGAAATTTCGGACTGCGTTTCGCGGAATGCGGAATTGTTTGGGAACTGGAATTTAATCACACACTGATTTTTAAATGGATTTGGTTGTAAAGTAAGTGAAATCTCACCTGTTTTATCATATTTGGTTTTATCACCGACCCCAACATTGCTTACAAATAATTTTTCCAAGCAGGAATAATCACCCCATCCCCAGGTGGTATTATAGCCGCGGACATAATAGTAGTATTCACCAAGTGGATGATTAGAAAATGTATATGTAGTATCTGTTATGCTATTGGAAATGACATTTATATTATTGAAAAAACAGACCGGACTGATATCGTCAACATAGAATCCGCCCGATTGAGCCGAACCATCATACATCGTTCTGAATCTAAAATAAACCGATTTACCAACCCAATTAGCAAGGGAATATGCCTTGCGTATCCACGAAGTTTGCGAACCGGTGAATCTGGTTGTATCAAGACTAAACCATTCTTTTGTATTTTCAGATACCTCAACAACCGTAACATCATAGTTATTCTCCAAAGTATAGCGACACCAGAAAGTGAAAGAATCTCCGGGTTGAACAAGATAAGGATGAATTGTGGTTGCCGCATAATTCATATTTGCTGAATCACCAGACCATAGGCTTCGTGTTGGTGAGTGGGATTGAGCTGTGGAGATTCTGTATCCCTGTAAAAGCCAGCGTCCGGTGCCGGATTCAAGGCTATCGGTCTTGATACTTGGATTTGATAGGCGGACGAGCTCCCATTGTGTCGGATGGTTATCATATGTATTCTTTGGATGCCAGACAATCGTGAAATTTGGTGTTACAGTATCTATCGGCACAATTCGCGGTGGCGGCACAACACCTTCAGCAACGAGAATTAATGAATCGGCAAATCCGGCAAGGTATTTTGCCGCCTTGAACACCTGTCTTGAAATAAAATCAAGGTTTGCTACGGGTTCATAAAATGCAGTTCCAATCTCTGAACCATAAAATAGTGCTGATAGCCCATTTACATAATGATTATATCCATAAACCCAGTCCCGGGTATTTCCACAGGTAGGATAAGGATTATTATAAGATTGTCCTGGTGTATAAGTACCGCCATTCACACGCTGCATCATACTTGCCATATAATTACCTTTTGCGTTATAAAGCGCTGCATCAGGTGTTCCTGCTGCCTTGTACCCCCAGGGCCACATCACCTGTTCTCCATAACTATGCAAAGAAAATCCTGTTGTAATATTGCGCTGACGGATATACATTGCATGGGCACGGACTTCATCTCCACTGAAACCATAGGCTCCGCAAAAGGTCTGGTCTGAAGGATAATGTGAAACCTGTCCTTCATCAGCCGCCCCCCAGTAGCCATCAACATCCCCGTTACAGGCACCCGAGTAATTCCGATTACAATCTGTGCCGATAGCACCGCCAAATGGTTCTCGGTTTTTACGCCATCCACCCTGATAATATTGCCAGTCATACACATAGCCATCAACATTTAGTACTGGAATACAATAAATTTGTGTGGTATTTATTATCTCGGTTATCTCCGGAACAACATTATAAGAACGTAGCATTGAATCAGCAAAGAATAAGACCGCCTGCGGTGTTGCCCACTCCCTTGAATGTATACATCCGTCAATCTCAAAATTTGGTTCAAACTCATCAAGATGAACATTATCCGAAATCTTCACTCCGTAAATCCATCTATTTTCATAAGTTCGCAGTGGCAAAGAATCCATCTTACAGAGTGCAGGATAATTCTGGACAAAACGCCTTAATGAATCTACAATCTGTGTATAATTCAGATAATTGCCTCTGACCTTTTCTTTTTCAAGTTCAAGGCTGTAAATCGTAACTTCATATGGTAACCCTGACGCAATAACACGGTCAAGCCCGTTCCTATCAACAACCAGATCATACCATTCTCCATATCTTCCTGCGGCTATCTCCAGTGGCTTGCCGGGTATCTTCTGGAGTTCCTGCCAGGTTGGAACATAAACCCTGACAATCATCTCCTGGGCAATTAAGAGATTCAGAACAAAAGGTAATATTGCGAACATTTTTGCCTCCTTAAATTTTGTAAGCAAAAATAAGATCATACTCATTATCTAAAATAGATTATAAAAATAAAATTTTGAAAGTCAATAGTTTTATATAAACAGGCGTTTAACCAAAATGGTTGCATACGAACCCGGCGGCAAAATAAATTTAATAAGCATCTTCTTTTTGTTGTTATATATCTCGTCCTGTTCTGCCTCACCAATAGAAAAATCCTTTGGGAAAATTATCGCCGGTCTTAGGAAACTTTTGAATCTCACCCCGCGAAATCGCATTTTATTCAATTTAAAATCTTTTAATCCAATCCCTTCTTGATCTAAAACCTCTGTTATTATGTTACCAATTTTGCCTTTTAATTCTATCTTTTCGTTTATCATTGGAATTTTTAAATCAAAAATTTCTTCTTTATCTAACAATTTGTGATAAAATAGATAACTGCCCACAGAATAAGGGACCTCTATCGTCTCTCTTCCAAATTTTTTTATTAGCCGATACAATATCTCATTAAAGAGATATGACTGATATGCCAGGAGGTAAAGATTTAGCATATCTTTATCTATTCTTTTAATTGCACCCTTAAAATCCTTAGGATTATCTTTTAGGAAAAGTATGATTTTTTTGAATTCAAAGGGCGAATAACTTAAAGAACCAGTCCAATCACCCCAGTGTTCCGCACAATATTTTTTGAAAATTTTCACCTTTCTGCCGTCCTCTTTATAAGGATAACAAAGTAGCAATTTCATTGCACCCTGATAATGACCCAGCATTAGAAGCTTTGCAAAAAATCCTTTACGATGACGTGCCGAACCAAATCTCTGCTCATCAAAATAATTGGGAAGACCAAAGTTACAAATTTCGGAATAATTTTTATAGACTTTTTCTATTTCATTCTCACTCAGGTCACGCAGGGTTATTGAAAATCTATTTCCCTTTAAATCTCCCGGGAGTATCGGCTTTGATACCCATCCAATCGGTGTCAATATAAAATTCTTTTCTTTTACAATTTTTTTAAACTCACCACGAAATGTTAAATATTGGGTTGATAATGAATATCTGTCTTTTAACCCGGCTCTTGAAAATTTTTCTTTTGCTATTGAAAACTTACGCGCAACAAAATCAATAACATCAAGTGTATTCCAGAAACTCTTTTTTAGTTTCAACAGTGTGTAGGGTCCAGAATTTGAAATCGGTAAATCAATAATTTCTTCTACAACAAAATCTTCAGGCTTAACTTTTATTTTCACAAATTCTGTGTTGCTGCGATCTCTTTTCGGAAACTGATATTCAAAAGAAGCAGTGGAAGAATCTGAATTGGCAATCTTTTTCCCAAAGTTATTAAACGATACAAAACCTCGTCAAATCTATAAAACTCACGCCACAACTTATCAACCTCTTCTTTTAATTTTTCTGCGGTCATTTTTAATGGTTTAAATACCGCATTGCCTGCATCATATTTAGACCAATCAAAATTAAAAATTCTGTTTTCTTTTATTAATTTATTGAAAAGTGCGGTTCCTGGATATGGCGTTAATATTGAAAATTGTGCAAGGTCAAGTTTTATCTTCTTGGCAAATTCTAAGGTTTTATGAAATATTGATTCATCCTCATTATCGTTCCCTAAAACGAATGCACCCATAACACCGATACCTTCATCATGTAATCGGGCAATGTTATCTTTAAATTTCTGTGGCTTCTGAAATCCCTTGTGCATCTGCACCAATGATTCTGCATCTGCCGATTCAAGACCGATAAAAAGTCCTTTGCACCCACTTCTTGCTGCAAGATGTAGTAACTCAGGGTCGTCAGCAATATTAATAGAAGATTGAGCCATCCAGATAATACCCTCATATTTTAATGCATTGAATAATTTACGTGCATATATTCTATTGCCGAAAATATTGTCATCAGAAAATCCAATAAATTTTGATTTCAAACTTCTTATCTCTTTTATCACACACTCTACAGGTCTTGTCCTGAATTTGCCGCCGAAGAATTTTGTCACACTACAGAAATTACAATTGAAAGGACACCCACGACCGGTCTGTACCATAGCGGTAAACAAATATTTTGATTTTTTAAACAAATCACGCCGGGGAACCTTTATCTTACCAAGGTCCGGAAAGTCTGGATTTTTATATAGTTTTTTCAACTCGTTATTCTCAAAATCTCTGATCACACTTTCCCATATCCCTTCTGCCTCACCAATAACTACTGCATCTGCATGTTTTAATGCCTCTTCAGGCAGTGCTGATGGATGCAATCCCCCGAGAATGACCTTCACACCCCTGTTTCTAAATTTATCAGCAATTTCATATGCATGGGGGGCAAATCTTGTGAGAATTGTAATACCCACAAGGTCTGCAGGGTAATTATAGTCTATCGGCTCAATTGCTTCATCCAGAATTTTAATTTTTACATGCTCCGGAGTTGCCGAAGCGACTGCGGCAAGTGAAAAAGGTGGTAACTGAAACGCCCTGCCCTGCATTCCCCTTCTCTTTTCGTCTACTACTGCAGGTGCAATCAGCAATAGATTCATATCAACTTCTCAATTCATTAACAATATTTTGCATTAAATGTTCATCTACTGGTCCAATCGCAGAAACTGAATATTTTTTTAAATCAAGGTATTCTTTTGTGAAACTATTTATCTCATTTTGTTCAATCATCTTTATCTTATTAACAATCACTTCAACTGGTATGGTTTTATTCAGGTAAGAAACTTCTCGACCAATCCGCAGCATCCGATTTGTAGAATTTTCCAAACTTAATAAAAGATTTCCCGTAATATAAGTCTTCGCTATCTCAATTTCTTCTAAACTAAATCCATCATTATAAATTGAGCCAAAAATTTTTTTTAATTCCTTGATAATTTGAAAAAGGTTCTTCTTGTCGGTATTCAGATAAAAGCCAATTATGCCACAATCGCTATAAAAATCAACAAAGGAATGGACATCATAAACCAATCCCTTTTCTTCCCTCAATCCCTGAAAAAGACGGGATGACATCCCGCCACCCAACATTGTGCTTAAAAGCAAGACTGTATGCCTGAGGTCTGATAAATAAGGGACTGCGGGCATACCAAAACATAAATGGACCTGGGAAATATCATTACGGGTCTGAAATCTTTCTTTTGGCAGATACCCCTGTGGTGATGTACGATTCAATGATACAAATCCGCCACTCCCGAATTTTTTTTGCGAAAATGAAATCAATTCATTTAAATTAAACTTTCCACTTACCGAAATAACCATGGGACAATTTAATAAATCCTGATAATGGGTTTGAACCGCATTTATGTTTAATGCTGAGACCGATTCTATGGTTCCGGCAATCGGCATCCCCATTGGATGTTCGTTAAATAAAACTTCAAACAATAGATCATAAACATAATCAGATGGGTCTTCATTATTTGACTTTATCTCTTCCATTATCACCGATTTTTCCCGGATAAATTCTTCGTTGCCAAATTTTGATTCAAGTAAAATCTCGCTTATGAGTTCAAATACTTTTATCAAATGTTCCGAAAGAAAGCGGGTTACTATCACAAGGTTTTCCTTTGTGGTAAATGCGTCAAACGAGCCACCCAGACCTTCAATCAAACGAACAATCTCCAATGCTGACCTCTTTGAAGTCCCCTTGAATAACATATGCTCAATCAAGTGTGTAATACCATTATTATCTTTATTTTCATCCCTTGAGCCACAGGTTAAAAATAATCCGAGGGCGAATGAATAATATTGATCTAAGGGCTCAGCAACAATTTTTAAATTTTTATTTATGTTCTGAATAACTACTGATTCTTTTACTTGCGCTGCCAATCCTCACCTACACGCATTAAATTTATCCTTCCCATTTCATCAATTTCATAGACCCTTACTACAACCTCATCGCCTACCTTTACTACATCTTCTACCCTGCGTACCCTCTGCCGGCTTAGTTTTGAAATATGTAATAATCCTTCTTTTCCGGGCAGTATCTCAACAAATGCGCCAAAATTGGTAATTCTTGTTACTTTGCCAATATATGTTTTTCCCACCTCGGCTTCCTGTACAATTCCTAAGATTTCGTTTTGTGCCCTTTTTACAAGTTCCGCATCTGCCCCGGCAATCGTTACCTTGCCATCATCAGTAATATCAATCTTCAAATCAGTCTCACCGATGATGCGCCTGATAACCTTTCCACCCGGACCAATAACCTCACCAATCTTCTCTTTGGGGATAGAAAAGGCAAGAATCTTGGGGGCATATTTTGAAAGATGGCTCCTCGGAGAATTTATTGTACTGCTCATTATCTTCAGGATATTCTCCCGTGCTTCCTTTGCATAATCAAGTGCCTGTCTCAAAATACTGATATCTAAACCCTGGATTTTGAGGTCCAGTTGGACCGCAGTAATTCCATTCTTTGTCCCGGCAACTTTAAAATCCATATCCCCATAGTGGTCTTCATCCCCTATAATATCGGTCAATAATTCGTATTTATCACCTTCTTTTACCAAGCCAATTGAAATGCCGGCAACCGCTGTCTTTATCGGCACACCTGCATCCATCAATGCTAAAGAAGCGCTGCATACACTCGCCATTGAAGACGAACCATTGGATTCCAGAATATTTGACACAACCCTGATTGTATAAGGAAAAGATTCCTCAGATGGCAATACCGGCAATATTGCCCTTTCGGCAAGTGCACCATGACCTATCTCTCTTCGGCTTGGTCCCCTTATCGGCTTGACTTCACCGGTGGCAAAAGGTGGGAAATTATAATGCAACATAAATGACTTTGTCTCTTCACCATAAATTGCGTCTATCCGTTGTTCATCGCTCTTCGTACCCAGGGTGGTGACTGCAAGACTCTGGGTCTGACCCCGGGTAAATAAAGCAGAACCATGAGTCCTTGGTAAAACACCTATCTCACAAGACACATTTCTTATATCTTTCAATCCCCTTCCATCAAACCTTTTTTTCTCTTCAAGAACCATATTCCTCATTTTTTCAGCAATCATTTTTTCAACCACATATCTGACCTTCGCTTCTATATTTTCCAATTCCTTATCAGAGAATTTCTCCACAACATTTTTAATCAACTGATAAGCCGCTTCCTGCCTTGCCTTCTTTTCCCGGAAAAGAAATATTTGATTTATTTCACTACCCACCTTCTCTTTAATTTCATTCGCAAGTGTCTCATCCACGAATGGTTCGTTATTCTCAATCTTCTCTTTTCCAATCGCCTCACGCATTTTTTCTTCCATCTCAATTATCCTTACACATTCATTATGTCCTGCTTTAATTGCACCGATTATTTCCTCTTCTGTTGCTTCTTTTGCCCCTCCTTCAATCATAACCACTGCATCTTTGGTTCCTGCGATAACAAGATTGACCCTGCAATTTTCCTGCTCGGTAAGGGTGGGATTAATAATATATTTTCCATCAAGAAGTCCAACCCTTACCCCTGCCACTGGAATTGTAAAAGGAATCTCTGAAATCAGGAGTGCCGTAGCGGCACCGGTTATTCCCAATATATCCGCATCATGTTCAACATCTGAAGATAGAAGATACGCAATAATCTGCACTTCATTATGAAAATCAGGCGGGAAAAGTGGTCTTAATGGTCTATCAATAAGTCTTGAAGAAAGTATCTCATTATCCGAGGGGCGCATCTCTCTTTTAATAAAGCCACCCGGGATCTTTCCAGCCGCAAAAGAAAGTTCCCGGTACTCAACAGTCAGGGGCAAAAAATCAACTGTCTGGTCTATTTCTGGATTATAATTTACGCAGACAAGGACTACAGTATCACCATAAGAAACAATAACTTCACCCGCTGATTGACGGGCGACCCGTCCGCTCTCAAGTCGTAAATTCTTTTCACCAACCTTTAGTTCAACCGAATACAATTTACCTTCTCAAACCAAGTGTTTCAACGATTTTTAAATAACGGGCTTTATCCTTTCTTAAAAGGTAATTAAGATGGCGTCTTCGGTCATTAACCATCTTAATCAATCCCTGTCTTGAATGCTTATCCTTAGGGAACTTTTTTAAATGTTCGGTAAGCATCTTTATCCGTTCACTGAGCAGTGCAATCTGCACCTCAGGTGAGCCGGTATCCTTTTCATGCCTTTTAAATGCGCTTATCAATTCTTGTTTTTTCTCTTTTATCAGTGCCATTTTTCAGTCTCCTTTCTACCTATCATAATAACTTAATTATCCACATTTTTTCAAAAAAGTCAAGATATTTTAAGATATTGACTTCAAAAAAAATCTGATTAAATTATTTTATGCATATATTTTTAAGCGACGCACATATCCGCAAGGACGATAGTTACCGGGGGAAATTATTAATCAAATTTTTAAATGAAATAAAATATGATTTAGAAAATCTTTTTATCGTTGGTGATATGTTTGAATTCTGGTTTGAGTATAATATTGCATTACCAAAGGATTATTTTAAAATCCTTGCTACATTTTTCAATCTTCATCAACTGGGTGTAAAATTACATTATATCCTTGGCAATCACGAAGTTATGATTGGTGATTTTTTAAAAAACTTAGGATTTCTTATATATCCAGATGAAACAAAGATTGAACTTGACGGCAAAAAGATTTATCTTGCCCACGGGCATAAGATTGACCGCCGTTTATGGACCGTGTTCTGGGAAAATCTTTTAACTTCAAAAATCAACCATAAATTATATAGTTTAGTCCATCCTGATATCGGTGTTTTTTTAGCCCAGGGAATTGCCCATCTATCCCGTCAACAACCAAGGAGTGAAAGTTTAAGTTTTATGTTGGAAAGATTTGCGATCAGTAAATTAAAAAATTTTGATATTGTAATACTTGCCCATTCCCATATTCCAGTTTTCAAAAATTATCCTGAAGGCAAATATTATATCAATACGGGAGACTGGGTTGACAACTTTTCGTACGGAAAAATGGATAATGGAAAAATCTCTTTAAATTTTTATAAATAGACTTATTCCAGACTACCGACCTCTTTTTCAACCTCTTCAAGAATCTCGCATGATTTTACCAATTGTTTCATTGCATTGTGGTCAGGATATAATGGTCTGTCTTCTTCAAGGTGCGGTACATACTTTCTAATCACCCGCCTTGCAACATTGACACCCTTACCAGGATTGAATTCACGAAAATCTAATGCCTGGGCAGCTGCCATAAATTCAATCGCGAGTATCCCATAGGAATTATCAATGATCTGCTCGTTTTTCAATGCGGTATTCATTCCCATTGAAACAAAATCTTCCTGGTCTGCAGCCGCCGGGATGGACTGGATTGAGGCAGGCATTGAAAGAATCCTCTGTTCCACAATCATCATATCAGCGGTATATTGACTGAGCATAAATCCTGAAAATATCCCGGGATTCTTGGTTAAAAATGCCGGAAGCCCCACACTAAGATTGGGATTGGTCAACCTGTTGAGTCTCCTCTCAGATAAGACACACACCATCGTCACCGCTGCACCCACCATATCCATTGGCAACGAAATCGGCGAGCCCTGGAAATTGGCGCCGGTTAAGGTCAGATTATGTTCTGATAAAAATATTGGATTATCACCAACTCCATTCAACTCAATCTCAACCTGTTGTCTTGCCCAGCGCACCGCATCATGTGCTGCACCAATAACCTGGGGCGATGAGCGCATTGAATATGCATCCTGGACCTTGGTCTTGAATTTTCCAGTGAGCAGGTCGCTTCCTTCAATACATTTCATTATTGCCTTTGCTGAACGAATTGCCCCGGGAAACCCGCGTGCCTCGTGAACACGTACATCATAAGGTTTGAGATTGGCAATCAACGCCTCTAAGGTCATTGCACAGGCAATCTCTGCCTGTTTTAGCCAGCGATTTATATCATATAACTGGAGTGCACTTATCGCCGTGATAAAATTTGAACCGTTGATTATTGCCAGACCATCCCTTGCCTTCAGTCCTGGAATCGGAATTCCTGCCCTTTCCATTGCCACCCTGCCTGGCAGTCTCTCTCCCTGATAAAACGCCTCTCCTTCACCGAGCATTAAGAGTGCAATCTGGGACATTGGGGCAAGGTCTCCACAGGCGCCAACCGAACCCTTTCTGCAAACAACCGGAATTACGCCTTTATTTAACATTTCAATCAATGTAAGTGTTATCTCAGGTCGGCACGCTGACCTGCCCTTTGCATGAACATTTATCCGGCTCGCCATTGCCCCACGCACATATTCTATCGGCATCGGTTCGCCAATACCTGCAGCATGGTTATAAATGAGATATCTCTGGAACTGCTCAACCTCTTCGTCTGATAAAACAATCTCAGACAATTCACCAATCCCGGTGTTTGTCCCGTACATTACTTCCCTTGCCTTTAATTTCTTTTCAAGCATTGCCCGGCATTTTTTTATCTCTTCAAGGGACTCTGGTGCAATTTCAACTTTTTCATTGTGTCGGGCAATTGCAACAAGTTTTTCAATAGTCAAACTTTTTCCATCAAGTATAATTGGCATAGTCTTATTCTCCTTTTTGGTTATTATACTTATCCTTGAGTAAAAGTCAATTCCTTGACAATAAATTAAATAGGAATATACTAATCAGTGTCACAGAAACCGATATTGATAGGATTATTATTATTTACCGCAATATTTTTTTTCTTTTATCCAGCGAATACTGGTATCGTTGATGAGACTGCCTATCTTTCAACAACATATACACTTCAAAATGGTAGACTATATTATGATGAGGCAGGTGTCAATTCCACGCCTGCTTCAATAAGCATAAACAGCCACCTCATATCGCGCTATCCACCCGGTAACAGCATATTGCTCCTGCCTTTCACCAAATTAAACTATAAATTCATATTCCTGCGTGGTTATATTTTACTCCTCCTTGGTGTTATATTATTAATTGCAATACTTTCGCATTACAATCTGCCTTCATATTATGCGCTACTCTTTTTATTTCATCCCTCAATAGTTCTTTATAGCAGGACGATAATGAGTGATTTGCCGGCAACAATTTTCGCTTTAGCGGGATTATTATTTTTTATCAAGAAAAAATACTTTCTTGCGGGTATTATACTGGGTCTCAGCATTGCCATAAGGTATCCTTTGTTATTAATACCCTTTGCATTATGGGTAGTATTATCAATAAAAAAAGAATTCATTAACTCAATTAAATTTCTAATCGGTGTAATAGTCGGATTATCCCCGCTTTTGATTTATCATATCTCAATTTTTAATAAAATAACCGGACCCGCTGGTGCAAATATAATTGGATTTTCAATGAAAAATTTACCAGTCATGTTTTTCCAATTCTTTTTGGCATTAAACATTTTATATCCGCTGATGCTTCTAACCTGTTTCAGGACAAAATTAAATGAAAAATGGTATTTTATCTTTCCCGCATTGATATTTATTATCTTCTTTTCGTTCCAATACTATATTGATACCGGCAAAAATTTTATTGAGACCCTTATTCGTGGTCAGAGATATATGCTACCGGTGATTCCCTTTTTAATCATCCCCTATTCAGAAGTTTTAGAAAGAATAAAGTTTTTTAAAAAAATATTAACCGTATTAATCATAGTTCTGTTCTTTTTTAATATAATCCTCAGCATTAAACATCAGCGATTTTTAAACAAACAGACATACTATCAAAATAAAATTTATGAATATACAAAGGATGCAGACCTGATTATATGCAATAAAGATATCTATGAACTTATCAATCCATTCATTAAATCAATAAAATGGGTCTCATTTGAATCAGAAGGAAAATTGATAAATGTTAATATATCTAATGGCAATAAAAAAATTTATCTTGCCTGCCTTGCGCGAAATGAGCATATCAAAAATCTATTCTATGAATTATTAAATAAAACCGGCTCAACAAAAGGAATCTACAAAGAAGAAAGTCCACATTATTTTGCTATCTATTTGTTACAAAATAAATAAAAAAGGGCTGGTATTTCCAGCCCTTATTTTTAATCCTTATCTTCGCGTTCAATCTCAATCTTTTTAATAAACTTCTTTTTTGGGATTTTTAATTTTGCTCTTTGCTCCGGGGTCAGTAAAGAATGGATTTTCAACTTTTCTTCTATATGTAACTTCTTTATCTGCCACTCAAGGTTATGAATTTCCTGGCTGAGTTTTAATATCTTATCTTTATTTGGATTATCAGCCTTCATTTCTTTATGTAAATCAATCTGTTTTAATTCAATCTGTGATTTAATCGGTATGATATCCTTTCTCGTTTCAATACGCACCTCTTCAATCTTTGCCTTCTGCTCCGGAGAAAGGTCATCCAGCAATTCAGGTGGGCAGGGCTCCATTTCTTTTGGACCCGGCCTGTGCATTGGACACATATCCTGGGCATAACCAATCAAACCAGTCAGAAGTATTAAAGTTAAGGTTAGCGCAAGTTTTTTCATGAAACCCCCTTTCTGATTGATTTGACGAAAATTAGACCATAATTGGTTTAAATTTTTTTCAATTCTTTTAATTTCTGGATATAAAATCCTTCTATCTTCTTTGCAACATTAAACCACGAATAATCCTTTACAAATTCTTTACCATTATTTATCAATCTCTTTCTCAAATCTTCGTTTTTCAATATACTGATAATCTTCTGGGCAATATCTTCGGGTTTATGTGGGTCAAAAAACAATCCATTATAACCATCTCTTATCACCCGATCATAACCAGGAATGTATGATGCCACCACAGGTTTTCCCACTGCCATTGCCTCAAGAAGGACAATACCAAACGATTCTCCACCAAGTGCCGGAGAGCAATAAAGGTCACAGGAAGCATAATAATTTGGGATATCCTCGGATTTTGCATATCCTTTGAAAACAACGACTTCAGATAGACCTAATTCTTTCACAAGTTTTTTGCAATCATCCTCAAGCGGTCCCTTTCCCACAACAATGAGAATAACATCTTTTAATCCATCTTTTATCAAGGGCATTGCCTTGAGAAGTTCAATCAGCCCCTTTCTACGGTCAAGCCTGCCTAAATACAAAATTTTCTTTTTCTTATCTTTAAATTCAGAAAAAGGCGGCACTTCGGGATGAAATTTTTCCAAATCAACGCCGTTGGGAATTATTGTATAATCGCCTGGTATATAGGGCATGAATGTATCCCGTGGTGTTTCAGAGACTGCAATCATACCATGGAGTTTATTGATATATTTATTAAATAATTTCCGAAAAATTAAAGAACCTGTTCGGTAGTATTTAAAGCCGGTGGAATGGAAAGTCGTGATATTGAGCGTCTTTGAATAATGCAGGGCAAAAAAAGAAATGCTCGGTGGAAATGGACCCATTGTGTGTATCACATCAAAATTTTCCTCTTCAAGAAATCTCTTTACCTTACGGGGAATATCCCAGCCTACGGACAATGTCGCAAATGACTTATTCATTGGTATATAAAAAACCCTGCCGACGCGTACCACATCGGTTTCGTATTTCTCGTTTTTATAATGGGTTGTTAAAATTTTAACACTATGCCCAAGACGCCTTAGATATTTTGCAAGATAATGGGTATATTCAGAAACACCAGAAGGATAGGGATAATAAGGGTCAGAGACCAGACATATCTTCATTAAGAATAAATTTCTTTATTTTTCCTCTATCCAGACCTTTTCCATTATTACATCATTCAAAGGCTTATCAAAGGGCGGACCAGAAGTCGGCACATCACCTATCTTTTCAACAAACTCCATTCCCTGAACAACCTCACCGATTATTGTATATCTTCCATCAAGTCTGGGTTGGGGTTCAAGGCAGATATAAAATTGTGAACCATTCGTATTTGGTCCCCGGTTCGCCATTGCAACAGTGCCCTTCAAATGTTTTAATTTCGGTGATATCTCGTCCTCAATCTCATATCCAGGGTCTCCAGTTCCATCACCCTTTGGACAGCCACCCTGAATAACAAACCCTTTGATTATCCTGTGAAACTTCAAACCATTATAAAACCCCTTATTTGTCAGGTCAATGATATTCTTCACATTCTTCGGTGCCTCATCAGGATAGAGTTTAATAATGATCTCTCCATAATTCTTCATTGCAATATGCATATATGGATATTTTTTTGTTTGATTCACATTAGCACCTTTCTGCCCACCACAGGCAATTATCAACAATCCTAAGAGCAAAAATTTTTTCATAGGAAATACCTCCTTCAAAATAAATTATAATCAGGAATAAAAAAAAGTAAATAAGAAAATATTTTAAATCAACTCTTCAGGAAAAGGATTTAGGTATGTCTGGGATAACAAATATGTATTATCAAACCGATAAGCAAAGTTTTTAAGCATTTCAATAATAGTAACCAGTGCCACCATGCGGTTTTTATATTTCTCAAGCAGATTTAAAAAATGTTTCTTTTCTTTTTCATTCAGGTTTTTTGAAAAATAGCCATAAATATGGAGAATAGTATTAAAATGTTTTGAACGGGATGGTTTTTTGGCAAATGCACCATAAAATAGATTTTTGTAATTTTCTAATTTCTCTTTCAAACCCATCTTTCCATCCGCCACAATCTTGCCCATTTCTTTTAAATTTTTTTGACTGTATGTCATAAGCATATACTTATATCGGGTATGGAATTTTACAAGTTCGTTTGCACTTAAATTTTCTTTTAACCGCCGAAATTCTGCATAGGCAAATATCCTTATCAAGAAATGCTCGCGTAATTCAGGATTTTTTAACCTACCCTCGTGTTCAGCCGGCAATTGCGGGAAATTATTTTTTACTCCTTCGGCAAAAAACCCATCGGTTCGTCCTACAATCTTATCGTTTTGATAGTAGTTTGCCGAGGTAATGCCGCAGGATGGGGATTTACTCTTCAACAAAAATCCATCAAACTCATTTATATCTACATTATCTACAAAATCCTTTATAAATTTTTTAATATTCTGGGTGAGGTCTCTCTGGGTTTCAGGCTGGTATAACCTTTTGTTGCCATTTTCTTTTATTATTATTATCTTTGGCCTCGGCACACCCAGCCCCATTTCCATTTCCGGGCAGACGAGTTCGTAATCTACAAACTTTTTCAAACGCTCCACAAACTCATCCTGCACAATCCCGCCGTTATAACGCACCGCTTCACAAAAACACCTGCTCAAAATAATCCGTGATTTATCCATAGAAAATTATAATTCCATTTTGTATAAAGTCAACGGGCAACCAAACTGAGTCCTCGCTACTTTTATTCATGTTATTTTTCTGTAGTGGTCGAGCTTGCTCGACAATTAAAAATCACCAGATTTTCCCTCTCGTAGGGCAAGGCTTTCTTCAAGAACCGATGGTTCTTTCAGAACCAAAGGTTAGCCTTGCAAAAATAAAAAATGCAAACCCAAAAGTTAGTCCTGCACTAATAATTGATATGTAAATCAAAGGCTGGCTTAATATTATAAATAAAGCCTTTTTTAATTCAATAAAACAAACAGAAATTTCATTTTATCATTTCGTCAATTGTCAAAATGACGAAATGATGGCGATGCGATAGTTTACTCCTCCTTCATCAGAATAAATTCTTGGATTATAGAGAAATATATTTTTAATTCAAAGCGAATTATTGACGAAGATAAAAAAATGTGTAAAATCTCATGTTAAGAGGGTAAAATGGAATTTGCTGAATTTGATATTAAATATCGGATAATAGATACACTAACTCTACCTCCATACAAAGGCTCAACCATACGCGGGGCTTTTGGGAATATCTTCCGCAAGGTTGTCTGCCCTTTCAAAAATAAGGAGTGCAATGAATGTCTTGTCTCAACAAAATGTGTCTATACCTATGTTTTTGAAACACCAGTTCCTGAAGGGGCAAAGATAATGCGAAAATATGAACATGCCCCGCATCCCTTTATAATTGAACCACCGCTTGATAACAAGACTGTATATGAAAGAGACGAAGCGTTAACTTTTGAACTCATCCTTATCAGCAAGGCGATAGATTATCTACCCTATTTTATCTATGCATTTGAGATGATTGGTGAAAAAGGAATTGGCAGGGAAAGAAAAAAAATAAAACTCACTTCAATAGCGCAGAAAAAAGGTCTTCTTTATGATGCCGACACGAAATTATTAAAACAGAAAGTGATATCTCAAAAAATAGACTTCTCAGTTCCAAAGCAAAAGATTAAAACGATAAAAATTGAATTTCAAACGCCCACCCGGATTGTTTATCAAGGGATCATATTAAGAAATCCTGAATTTTACAAAATCATTCCCAATCTGCTGCGTCGGTTATTCTTGATCTCCTATTTCCATTGTGATAGCCTTTTAGATATAAACTTTAATGCTTTATTAGAAAAAGCCAAGGCAATCAAAACAAATTTAGAATATTTTGAATATAAACAGTTAGAAAGATTCTCCAGTAGACAGAATAAAAAGATTCCGATGGATGGTTTTGTTGGCACGGTGATCTATGAAGGCGATTTGACGCCGTTTTATCCTTATCTGAAGGCGGGTGAGGTTTTACATATTGGCAAAGGCACTGCCTTTGGAATGGGCAAGTATAGGATGTTGGCTTTGTGATATTGACATTTGTAAAAAAAATTGTATACTTACTAAAATAGGAGTCGGAGATGTATAATAAAGAAGAATATCAATCCCTTATCCTCGCCGCCCTGTTGCATGATATAGGAAAGTTTTATCAGCGGACGGGAAGAGAACCTCAATATTTTGCTGAGTTCTCTATTGAGGATTATGGTGAACACGGTGCACACAGTAAATGGAGTGCCAGTTTTGTTAAAGAATATCTACCTGCTGTTTATTCTAATATTGCAATTCCCATTTTATATCATCATAAGCCTATGGATGAGTTATCAAAGATTATCAATAAAGCTGATGCTCTATCTTCAACTGAAAGGTTAAGAGCTGGTTCAGGCGATCCTAAAAAGTCAAGGCTATTGCCAATTTTAGCTAGGATTTTTAATCAGGAATGGGATGAAAGAGGGTTCAAACTTAATCCTTTATGTTTAGACGAGACAAAAATATTCCCGACGGAACCAGCGATAGCGACTGATTTAACTACGGAATATCAGCATCTGTGGGAAAATTTTATTAAAGAAATCACACGATTGGATGAAAAGACTAATTTTGATGGATTCTTTAACACATTGCTTTACATCCTCCAAAAGTATACCTGGTGCATACCCAGTGCGGCATTTAAATTTGAACCAGATGTATCATTATATGACCATCTTAAAAGCACTGCTGCAATTGCTGCAGTATTGTACTTATCTCATTCAAATAAATTCCGCTTAATTGGTGGTGATATTTCTGGTTTACAAAAATTTCTTTATAATATTGCTTCACCAGACGAAGCCCAGTCGGGAATGGCACAACGGCTTCGTGGACGTTCTTTCTATTTATCGATACTTGTTGAAACCATCGCTTTATTCATCCTGCAAAAGCTTAATTTACCACTAACGAATTTAATTTGGTGTGGCGGTGGGAATTTTACAATCCTTGCTCCAGAATCTTCTGATTTGCTTGAGATAAAAACAGTCCTTGATGAATGGCTGCTTGAAAAATACCAGGGCGAACTTTCGGTGGTTATGGCAAGTATCGATATTGATGAGAATGGATTTATAAACTTCGGGGATTCTCTTAACCAGTTACAGGCTGAAATTGCAAAAGAAAAATTGCATAAATTTTATGATATCTCTTGGCATAAAACTTTTGAATTTATTGGTGATGTATGCAAAATTTGTGGCAAAGATACCAGTGTAAATCCTTGTAACGATTGCGTGGTACACGAAAAAATTGGGCAAAAAATACCTTATAGTAAATATCTTTTTATTGCCCCTCACACTACTCAGTTGAATGATAATGTGGTTTCAATAAAATTTGACCCATTAAATTATGTGTGGGGTTTGACATCTTCAATTGATGATGTGCCACCCGATTCAATAATGATATTTATTCTAAATACTACGGATACCTATCTTGGAAAACCCTTTCCTAATACTGCAGTATGCTTCAAATTTATTGCCCAACATGTGCCGCGAAAGAATAACCAAATTCTTACCTTTCAGGAAATTCAAAAGTTGAGTGCCGGCGGGGAATTTCTCGGCATTTTGCGGATGGATGTTGATGATTTAGGTTTGATATTTACATTTGGGTTGGGAGAAAATCGAACTTTATCCCGAGTTGCTGCACTAAGTCGTTCAATAGATTTATTCTTCAGCGGTTATTTGAACAAGTTAGCCGAGGCGATAGGTGATATTTATCTTCTTTATTCGGGGGGTGACGATCTATTTATAGTTGGTCCTTGGAATAAATCTGTAAAAATTGCTGAAGAGATATACAAAAAATTTAAAGAATATTCCGGCAATAATCCAGAAATTCACATCTCAGGTGGAATCCATCTTATTAAACACAAATTTCCTATTGGTATTGCCGCAAATATTGCAAAAGAAAAATTGGAAGGCTTCGCTAAAAGAAATATTAGAAATGGAAAAGAAAAGGATTCCATTGCATTATTTGATTTCGCAGCATTTTGGTCCGATGCCCTTCCTGCTTTGGAATTTGCTGATGGTCTAATTACATTTATTAAGGAGAAAAAGTTATCCCATAGTTTTGTCTATAATATTCTCCAAATCTACTGGACTCACTTTGCTGATGATGGAAAAGAAAATCCAGGGTGGGTTCCGAAGTTTCTCTATCATTTAAAAAGAAATGTCCCTCCCTTAGATAATGAAAGCAAAGAGAATATTGTATATAACGAATTATTAACAAAAATGCCCAAAATGATAAAAACTACGCCTCTATGGGCAACTCTTGCCTTGCTTGCTACAAGGCATAAAAAATAAGGAGGTATTATGTCACAGGGTGATGATTTTAAGGATATCTTCAAAGATGGCTTCCTCAGCGATGCAGCATTAAGTAAAGCCGAGGAAATTGCAAGTGGTTTGAGAGGTTTATCGACCACCAAAATGCGGCAGTATTTTGATGATTTGAAGGGACTGCGAAGAATCATAGAGAGCGGTGCCACTGCGGCACAAATAAAGGTTAAACTTCATTTAATAAAATCCCGTGCGCATTATGATATTAAAAGAATAGTTAAAAAACAAGAGAAAGCTATGAGCGAACTGAAAGATTTGCTTGTAGCTGGAATAGACATCATACTGAAAAGCAGCGATGTTTTACAATCTACAAAAGATTTTTCTACATTCTTTGAAAATCTTTACGGGTATTTTTATGCGCAAGCAACCAAAAAAGAGGAGGAATGATGGATTATAGATTTCTTGGAAATATAATCATAACTGGGAAAATTAAGTGTTTAACAGCGCTCCATATTGGAGGCATGGTTGAAGGTTATGAAATAGGTGGTATGGATAATCCAATCATCAAAAATCCGGTTGATGGTTATCCTTATATTCCTGGTTCTTCATTAAAGGGTAAAATGCGCAGTCTCCTGGAATGGTCAAAAGGTCTCATTCAGGTAAAAGAAGAAGAAAACAATGAGACGAGTGAGAGTACCAAGAAAAAGAAGGAGATAGGAGAGGTTCATTCCTGTGGTAAACCAGATTGTATCGTTTGCCGCATTTTTGGTGCAGCTGCTGAGGAAGAAAGAAAAATAGGACCAACTCGGCTTATGATAAGAGATGCCCACCCTACCGAAGCGACAAAGAAAATGCTTGATCGGCTGCAGGCAGAGAAAGGTCTTCCCAAGGCGGAATGGAAGACCGAAAATGTGCTTAACAGAATTACTGCTAAAGCAATTCCGAGAACAATTGAACGCGTGCCCAAAGATTCGCAATTTGAATTAGAGATGGTTTACAGCATATATCAGGTAGGTAATGAAAATAACCTCATTGATTTAGTTAATATCCAATATCTATTTGAAGCGATGCATCTCCTTGAAGATTCTTCTCTTGGTGGTTATGGTTCGCGTGGTTCAGGCAAGATACAATTTGATATAAATAAAATAAAAGTGAAAACTTCCAAAGATTATGAAGAAGGCACTGATGGAATGGATGTAGTAATGGACTTTAGGAAGTTTGGC
>JBDRVV010000018.1 GCA_039802005.1 candidate division WOR-3 bacterium | reverse complement strand
GTTTTTAGAAATTTCCTTTTAAGTGTAAAAACGCCAATTTTTCACACGAAAGTGTATTTTGTAGCATTTTTAAAATTTTATAGCAAAAACTGATAGAGGGAATTGCGTCAATGAGGATGTATAAAATTCTTAAAAATCACAAGATATCACCACACTAATACACTCCATTAAAAGAAAAATACTCAAGAATATAATAACCGCATTCCCATGGAATAACTTTTTAAATATAATATGTCCCGTCGTAGATTATGTTTGCCGGACCTTCAAGATAGAGTTTGTCCTTTAATGTCACGGTCAATTCACCGCCACGGGTTATCACTTTAACCGGTGATTCTGCCATAAATAGTTTAACCGCAATGTAAGCAGACGCTACTACACCGCTGCCGCAGGAAAGGGTTTCGTCTTCAACTCCGCGCTCATAGGTACGCACAAAAATTTCGTCTTTTTTCACCCTGACAAAATCAACATTCGTGCCGTCAGGTTGAAAGTCCTTATGATTACGGATTGCCCTGCCAATATCAATGATATCTATATCATCATACGAATCAACAAAAAGAATTGTGTGAGGCACACCTAGTTTAAGATACGAGAGTTTGTATTTTTTTCTCGCAATCGTCAGATTGAAGTTTAATTTAATATCCATTGGAGGAAGAATTTCAATGCTGATTTTATCAGGTTGGTATGCAAAACCAATTGGTCCAGCAGGAGTTAAAAATTTACCTTTGTCATCAATGATACCGAGACGCTGGGCGAATTTTACTGCGCATCTTGCACCATTTAGACAGGTGTCTGCCTCACTACCATCACGATTAAAATATCGCATACTGAAAAAATAACCTTTGAAATTTTCTATGAGAATCAATCCATCACCACCGATGCCATTGTGCCGGTCCAGCATTTTGACCACTGTTTCCTTTATATTATCTTTGTTAACAACTTCACTGAATTGCTCTTCGCGATTGTCAATCACCACAAAATCATTCCCTGTCCCTTCCATTTTTGTGAAAAATATTGGCTTCATTTCTTTGCCTCCTTAATTGTTTTTACGGATAGCCAAGATAAATCTCTGGTAGTATGTTATGAATGCACCAACCATAAATGGTATAGAAATATAAAGTGCAATCATCCCGAGTTTTTGATAATTCAAGGTAAATGCAAGAATCATCAATCCAAATAGAAAACCAGTGATTTTACCAAAAAAGTTGGATTTGTATATTGTTCTTTTTTGTCTGAACAGAACATAACTACCAGCAAGGATTAATATATCCCTCACGGCAATTATAATAACTGCCCAGAGTGGAACAGAATTAATCAGTAAAAGTGTCAAAAGTATGATTGCGAGAGAGATCTTATCACATAATGGGTCAAGGACTTTACCCAGATCACTCTCCTGATGGAACTTTCTTGCAATATAGCCATCAATTACATCAGAAAAGAGTGCAACGAGCATTATTATAAATGCAATGATACGTTCTTTTTTTATAAGAAAATATATTATGAACGGAAGGAGCAAAAATCTAAAAATTGTTATGGCATTTGAAATTGTAAATTTTTTACTCACTTCTTCTCCGTTTCTGAAGGATTTCTTCTGCATGTTCTATCGTTTTTTTTGTAATTTCTTTCCCACCAAGCATACGGGCGATTTCCATTTTACGCATTTCTTCATCAAGTTTTAATACATTTACCTGGGTTGTATCTTTTTTTATTTCTTTTTTGACCAGAATATGGTTGTCAGCGAATATTGATATCTGAGGTAGGTGGGTAATACAAATCACCTGGTGGTCTTTGCTGAGATTAAAAAGAAGTTCCCCAACTGCCTCAGCAATTCTGCCGCCAATACCTGTGTCAACTTCATCAAATATTATTATCGGGATATGGTCCGCTTCGGAGAGAATGGTTTTTAGTCCTAAGGTCATCCTTGATATCTCACCACCAGAACCTACCTTGTGCAGCGGTTTCAATTCTTCACCGGGGTTGGTGGAGATATAAAATTCAACATTATCCATACCCGTTTCATCAATGGGTTTTTCTGCAAAATTGATTTGAAACTTTGCCCTTTCCATTCCCAGTCGGCTGAGGATTTTGATAATCTCTTTTTCCATGATCTTTGCTGCAGTCTTTCGCTTTTTTGATAATTCATTAGCCATAGTCTGCAAATCTTTGGAAAGCAATTGTAATTGTTGCTGGAGTTTTTCAATCGCTATATCAGCTTGTTCTAATCTTGCAATTTCTTCGCGGGCTACCTTTAAGTACTCAATTATTTCATTTATGTCCTTCCGGTATTTCTTTTTCAACCTTCCAATCAAATCAAGCCTTTCCATCACTTCTTCAAACCTTTCTCTTGAGAAGTCAATATGTTCGCGATAGTCAACTAATTGTCTGTAAACTTCTTCAATATTGCTGATGCTATTCTCAAGAATGGATTTCAAATTTTTTATCTCGGGCCTGGTATCTAAATTCCCCAATTCCTCAACAAGATTGATTACCAATGCCAGATTTTCATAAGCCGAGGATTCGGCTTCGTAGAGCCGTGGTATTATCTCATCAATTAAATTTGCCCGTTTTTCACTGGTTTGTAAAAGATTTTTCTCTTCTATTAGTGCCTCTTCTTCTTTGGGTTTCAAATTTGCCCTTTCGATTTCGTCAATATCGTATTTTAGATTTTCCAGTTTCTGCTCTTTTTCGTTTTGTAGTTTCAAAAGTTCATCAAGTTCCAATTGGCATTTTTTATGCTCATCAAAGATTTTCTGGTATTCAGCAAGACGGTTTTCGATGTGGGCAAATCGGTCTAAAAGTTTTAAGTGGTTTGATACATTGAATAGCGATTGATTTTCATATTGACCGACAAGGTCAATCAAGCTCATAGTAATCTCTTTTAACCGCGACAGACTTACAATCTGGTCATTTAGATATGCGAATTGCCTTTTTCCTCTTTCAATCCTTCTTCTAATTATTAGTTCTTCATTAGCCTCAATATTATATTTTTTTAATAGGTCAAGGACCTCAGAATTTATTTCAAAAATTCCGGTGATTTCGGCGTATTCTTTGCCAGTCCTTATTGAAACTTCATCCATTTTTTCACCGCAGAGCGCCGCAATTGCTTCAACAATCATTGATTTTCCCGCCCCTGTTTCACCGGTGATCACGGTCAATCCCGGCTCAAAGTTCAAAGCGAGTTCTTCCATCAGGGCAAAATTTTTCACCCTCAAGAATTTAAGCATTTTCTCTTCCGCCCCATTTCAATTTTTCTTTAAGGGTTTGAAAAAAGGTTGAATTGAGTGGTTTTATCAATTTTACATAATATGGTGCCTTATAAAATTTTATATTTTCACCGGTTTTTAAAATTTTACTCTTTTGCCCATCAGCGACGATTATGGCATTTCCCTTTTTCCCTATCTGAATTTCAATTTTAGAATCCGGGGTCAAAACAATGGGTCGTACCGAGAGCGTATGGGGCGCAATCGGGGTCATAATTATTGCCTCGCTACTCGGCAGCAATATCGGTCCTCCGGTAGCAAGAGAATAGGCAGTCGAACCGGTGGGTGTGGCAATTATTATCCCATCAGCGACAAATCTACAGATATATTCACCATCTATCTTCGCCGAAAATTCAACCACCCTGCCGGGTGTATTTGTGCAGATTGTTATATCGTTTAAAGCATATAAGACGGCATTTTTTAATTCAGCACATACCATCATTCTGTTTTCAATCCGAAACCGATTTTTTTTAATTTCATCAAGGATTTTTTTGAAGTGAGAAAATTTTACATCGGTGAGGAAACCCAGCCCACCTAAATTCACCCCTAAAATTGGCATATCATTATGGGCGTAATTTGCGACTGCGGAGAGCAGGGTTCCATCACCACCGAGTGCTATTACAAAATCTGGTTTATTTGATAATCTAAACCCTCTTTGTCTCAAAATTTTTGTAGCAATTTTTAAATTTTTATCGGCATCAGGTTTTTTTTTGTTTATTACTAATCTCACATACTGCATTTGCTGAATCTCCCGATAAACAGATAACGGACTCTGCCGAATAAATCTTTCAGAAATAAGTAATTTTTACCCCGCCCCTTAAGATACAAATCAAGATCTTCCATCTCATCTTCGTCAATTTCAAGGGCTATATTTATTGAATTTTTTAAATAGCGTTGACCCTGATCAATCAAATTCTTAATAAACACAGTCCCACCTTCACCACCATCTAATGCCCTTCTCGGTTCAAAGTCTCTAACGCTTTTTGGTAATGCTTTTATCCTTTCTCTTGGAATGTATGGGGGGTTACATACAATCAAATCAAAAATTCCTTTTTTGAAAGCGGTAAAAATATCAGCCCTGATTAATTTAATGCGCTTATCTAAATTATATTTCAAAATATTTTCCTGTGCATTCTGTAATGCCAATTCACAGACATCGGTGGCAATTATTTCTGCATCCTTAAAAAAATCGGCAAGGGCGATAGAGATTGCACCGCATCCGGTCCCAATTTCACATATTCTTTGGGGCTTAAATTTAATTAATTTACAGATTTGTTCTACAAAATATTCGGTTTCTAACCTTGGTATGAAGACGCCAGGATATAATATAAGATTATATTTTAAGAATTGCACCTGTTTTGTGATATACTCGACCGGCACGCCATTTTTTATCAAAGTAAATTTTATCCTCAGGCTTTTATCAATCATTGGATCGTAATTATTATTGAGATAAATTTCAAAGCGTGGTCTTTTCAGCAGGGTTGAGGCAAGCAGCTCGGTTTCTTCAATGCTGAGATCGAAGTCTTTACTTAATTTCCTTATTATTTCTTTCATATTTCTTTAGGGCATCTATTAACTCATCAAGTTCACCATCGAGGATATTTTGAAGATTGTATAAATTCAAACCAATGCGGTGGTCGGTTACACGGTTCTGGGGGAAATTATATGTCCTTATTTTTTCACTGCGTTCTCCGGTACCGATCTGGCGCCGACGCTGATTTTCAATCTCACGGAATTTTTTTTCTGACTCTATCGCATGAAGCCTTGCTCTGAGAATCTTCATTGCTTTCTCTCGGTTTTGATGCTGGGAACGTTCGTCCTGGCAGGCAACGGTGATTCCTGTGGGAATATGTGTAATCCTGACAGCCGATGAAACTTTATTAACATTCTGCCCGCCGTGTCCACCTGCCCGGAATGTATCAATCTTTAAATCATCGGGCGAGATCTCTATCTGCGATTCTTCTATCTCGGGAAGGACTGCAACCGTAATTGTTGAAGTGTGAATCCTGCCGCTTGCTTCAGTTACTGGAACCCGCTGAACCCGGTGCACGCCACTTTCAAATCTAAATGTTCCGTAGGCATTTTCACCTGAAACAAGGAAGATGATTTCCTTAAATCCACCAAGGTCACTGGGATGGGATGAAAGGACTTCATATTTCATCTTTTTTTTCTCAATGTATTTTGTGTACATTCTGAAGACATCGGCAGCAAAAAGGGTTGCCTCATTGCCTCCCGCACCAGCACGAATCTCAATTATACAATTTTTCTGATATTCTTCATAAAATGGATTTAAGAAGTTATCTATATCCTGTTCAATATTCTCTAATTTATTTTTTAGATTTAAGATTTCCATTTCCGCCAGTTCGCGTAGTTCAGGATTATCACTCTTTAATATACTTTCAATCTCTTCTATTTCCTTTGCAATTTTTTCGTATTCTTCATATTTCTGAAGCAATTGTTGGACTTTTTTATACTGTTTGGAGATGTTTGCATATTCCTTTGGATTTTTTAATACTTCGCCTGAACTGAGTAAATCCTGCAGTTTTTTTAATTCTGCCTCTTTCTCTTTGCGATCGGTTAAACTAAGCGCCATTTTAATTATGCTTTTTCAAACTTCTCCTTGAGTGCGATATAACGAAGATAATCATCAAGGTCTTCAACTGCCCTTATAACCAAACTATTATTCTTCAATGATACAAGATTGACCTGACAGAGTTTATCAACATAATCTTTTACTTTGCTTAATTCAATCCCCGTAGTAAGTGCCATACTCTCAAATGAGAATGGAGTAATTTCAATACCTTCGGATGTGCTCTTTCCAAGTTCCTTTGCCTTGGTGATTATGTAAGCAACGACTCTTCTTTCTTCACTCTTTATTGTCAAAAGTTTAATCTGTTCATCGGCGTTGCGTAGACGTTTGGTTAGGGTTTCCAAAATATATTCAATCAGTGGATTCTCACGAATTTTTGACCGGAATGTCTCTTTATCAATAACAAGAAGAGATGTTTTTGAAATAGCAATTGCCGTTGCGGAACGAGGTGAGCCATCTATTATCGCCATCTCACCAAAAAAATCTCCTTCTTTTAGTACCGCAAGCACGCGTTCATCCGGACCTTTGCCTTTCGTAATTTTTATCTGTCCTTCTTTAATTAAATACATCACATCCCCTTTGTCCCCTTCGTTGAATAAAATCTCGCCGGGATTCAAGGTCTTTTCCATTCCTTCAACCATTTATACCTCCTTTTTGTGAAAGTTTCTGGACTTCAATATACCCTGAACTGACATATACCATGATATTATATCAGAGTTATTGACAAAGTCAATGCCTAAATTGTCCTTGACTTTGTTAAAATTAGGGCTATAATATGACAAGAGGATTCCCCATGGAGATTATTGTAGTCAATGAACGGAAGAATAAAACCTTTAATTTTCTTATTAACTGGAGCATTGTCAGCCTTATAATTCTTTTTATTATTGCAATTATGGTGCTATTTATATATGGGATTGTCAACTTTGCCCGAAGCAGGGTTGATTATAAAAGATTACATCTGTTGACAAAAGAAAATGCTATTATTCAGAAAGACATTGAACATATGGAATCAGAAATTAAATCATTAAATATTATGCTTGATAGTCTGGCAAAGAGAGATACGGTTCTCAAATACTTTTCTGGATTAATGCCTATTGAGAAGTTTATAAACGAATTAATGATAGAGAAAGTAACGGAAGAAAGAAAAACAGGTAAAAATTTATCAGAAACACTTGATAAATTACTAATCAGGGTAGAACAAAATTATTCAGATAATAAGGCAATAGTGGATTATTTAAATAAAAAGGAAAGATTAAAAGATTTGATTCCATCAATCCCTCCGGTAAATGGCTGGTTTATGCGAGGGTTTGGTTATGCCCATGACCCATTTACAGGCACGATGCGGATGCACGAGGGGATAGATATTGCTGCGCCGGTTGGCACTCCCATCATTGCCACTGCGGATGGGGTTGTAAGAAAAATTAATAATAAACGAGATTTTGGTGTCGTCATAGAAATAAGCCACAGTGAAGGGTTTGAGACAATCTATGCCCATTGTCAGAACCCAGCGGTGAGACAGGGACAATCAATAAAAAGAGGAGATATTATTGCTTATGTTGGAACGAGTGGAAAAACCACGGGTCCACACCTCCACTATGAAATAAGGATTGATGGAGTTCCAGTCAATCCCATTGATTATATAATGATCTCTAAAGGGATTGTGGCAGATGAATGATATAATAAAAAAGATTGAAGAATTAAAGAAGAAAAGAAATGCGGTGATTCTGGTACATAATTATCAGTTACCTGAAATTCAGGATATTGGTGATTATTTGGGTGATTCTCTGGAATTGGCTAAAATTTCTCAAAATGTTTCAGCCGAAGTGATTGTCTTCTGTGGTGTTCATTTTATGGCTGAAACTGCGAAGATATTCAATCCTGAAAAGATTGTTTTGATGCCGGACTTGCATGCCGGATGTCCAATGGCTAATATGATCGATCCTATAAAGTTGAATATGGAAAAAGAAAAATATCCCGAGGCCGGGGTTATTACTTATATCAATTCAACCGCTGAAGTTAAGGCACTTTCAGATATCTGTTGCACATCAGCAAACGGTGTTAAGATTGCAAAGGCATTAGATAAGAAAGAGATTTTATTCGTTCCTGATAAATATCTGGGCAGTTATGTTGCACGCAATGTCCCAGAAAAAAAATTTTATCTTTACAATGGATATTGTCCTACTCATATGCTGTTCACCAAGGAGGGGATATTAAGACTGAAAGAGGAATATCCAGAGGCAAAGGTCCTTGTTCATCCCGAATGCAGAATTGAAGTTCAGGAGATTGCGGATGCTATCTGTTCTACATCTCAGATGATAGCCTATGCAAAAAATAGTCCATATAGGCAGTTTATAATATGTACTGAAATAGGATTATTGCATAGGTTGAAAAAAGAAAATCCGAATAAAGACTTCATTCCTGGAAATCCTAATGCGATGTGCCCGAATATGAAATTGACAACCCTGGAGAAAGTCCTTTGGACTTTAGAAGATTTGAAATATGAAATCACGGTTGATGAAGCGATAAGGTTAAGAGCGATTAATGCAATTGAAAGAATGGTAAAGATTTAAATAGCCCCTTGACACAAACGAAATACTGGATATAATATATTAAAATTACGAAATAAGTAAATTATGGTTCTGTCATAACCTTGAAGGCTGATTCTCATAGCAGAATTGAATAAAAAGCAATAATTTTGCAAAGGAGGCTTTTAATTTATGGAGATAACCGAACTTAAAAAGAAAAAAGTTGCTGAACTGCATCAGATTGCGAAGGAACTTGGATTGAGTAATTATACGGATCTGAAGAAACAGGATTTAATACATGCCATTATTGAAGCAGAGACAAAAAGGACTGAGCTCGTGCCGGTAGAAGGTGTGCTTCAGATTCATCCTGAAGGATACGGTTTTCTGCGTTCACCGAATTTTAATTACCTTCAAAGTCCTGATGATATATATCTTTCCATTTCGCAAATTAGAAAATTCAATCTGAAGGTTGGTGATAGCATAAGAGGGCTTGCCCGACCACCAAGAGAAGGCGAACGATACTTTGCAATGATAAAGATTGAATATGTCAATGATATACCACTCGCTGAGTTTACGGAGAGAATCTTATTTGATAATCTTACCCCGTTATATCCAAATGAAAGAATCCATCTTGAGATTGAAGAAAAAAATGACCTTTCATTGCGCATAATAGACCTTTTCACACCTATCGGTAAAGGACAAAGAGGATTGATTGTATCGCCACCAAGGGCGGGGAAGACTATAATTCTTCAGAAAATTGCGAATGCGATTACTGTGAACCATCCTGAGATAAAATTAATTGTTTTACTTATTGATGAACGTCCTGAGGAGGTAACAGATTTTGAAAGGTCGGTTCAAGCCGAGGTCATTTCATCCACATTTGATGAAACCCCTGAACGTCATACAGAGGTTGCGGAAATAATTCTGGAAAGGGCAAAACGACTTGTGGAGTCAAAAAAGGATGTGGTGATACTATTGGACAGTCTCACCCGTCTCGCACGGGCATATAATGCAATAGTACCACATTCGGGAAAGACTCTTTCCGGTGGTCTTGATTCTACTGCTTTACAAAAACCCAAGAAATTCTTTGGTTCAGCAAGGAAGATTGAGGAGGGCGGGAGTCTGACCATTATTGCTACTGCTTTAATTGATACAGGAAGCAGAATGGATGAGGTTATATTTGAAGAATTTAAAGGTACGGGCAATTTAGAAATGGTGCTTGACCGCCGTCTCTCAGACCGTAGAATCTTCCCAGCACTTGACCTTTACAAATCAGGGACGAGAAAAGAAGAATTACTTCTTACCGAATTTGAAATAAATCGTCTCTGGATACTAAGAAAACTTCTGTCCGAGATGAATACCATTGAACAAATGGAATTCATTGTCGACCGTATGCAAAGGACAAAAAATAATAAAGAATTCTTAGAATCTATGAGTGATGCAACATAAAAGGAGGTTTGAAAAATGAAGAAGGGAATCCATCCTAAATATATTCCGTGTGTGATAACCTGCGCCTGTGGTAATCGGGTAGAGACATATTCTACAAAGGAAAAGATTTCGGTAGATATATGTTCTCGGTGCCACCCATTTTTCACGGGTAAACAAAAGATCGTTGATTCAGCAGGTAGAGTTGAGAAATTTGTTAAGAAATATCAGCAGAGAACAAAACCTTCATCAAAAAAGAAGACGGAGTAATTTGAAATATGAAGAAATCAGAGCAGATAGTTTCTGTTACTATAAATGAAGTAAAGGAGTTGAAAAAAAAGTACAATAACCTCAAGGAGTATCTTTGACCCGGTAAAACTTTCTACCCAGTTAAAAAAACTCCAGGAACAAGCCGGTCAGCCAGATTTCTGGAATGATAAAGAACAAGCCCAGAAAGTGATGGCTGAGATAGACCAGAAACAGCATTATCTGAATATGCTAACGGAAATAGACAATGGAATTAATTTTTTAAGTGAACTTTTTGAACTCAGTGATATCGATGAAGAAACACTCAAAGGAGCGGAACAGGAACTAAAAAGTATAAATCAAAAGATTAAAGATTTAGAAATGCAATTACTGCTTGGTAAGGAGGATGATAATAAGAACTGTCTTCTCACAATTCACCCCGGGGCAGGCGGCACAGAATCATGTGATTGGGCAGAGATGCTGCTCAGAATGTATACCCGATATATTCAATCAAAAAAATTCTCTTATCGGATAATAGACTTATTACCCGGTGATATAGCCGGAATCAAAGATGCGACCATCGAGGTAAAAGGAAATTTTGCATATGGATTATTAAAGGCAGAAACGGGGATTCACCGGTTGGTGCGCATCTCACCATTTGATGCCAATCAAAAAAGGCATACTTCTTTTGCTTCAGTCTTTGTTTATCCTGAAGTTGAAGAGGTAAATTTTGAAATAAAGGAAGATGATTTGAAGATTGAGACATTCAGGGCAGGAGGGCATGGTGGTCAGAATGTTAACAAGGTTTCTTCAGCAGTAAGGATGACCCACATACCGACTGGAATAACCGTTCAATGCCAGAATGAGCGCTCACAATATTTGAATAAGGCGACTGCCCTTAAGATTTTGAAATCGCGACTATACGATTATTATAAGAGATTGGAGGAGGAAAAATTGAATAAGCTTGAGGCACAGAAAACAGAAATTGCCTGGGGTCATCAGATACGTTCCTATGTTTTCCATCCTTATAAACTCGTCAAAGACCACCGAACAGGTTATGAAACAACGCAGATAGAGAAAGTAATGGATGGGGAGATTGATGATTTTATATATGCTTATTTAAGTATGCTGGCGAAGAGGTCATCGCAGTAGTTGACAGTTGAGATAATTCTTATATAATCTAATATGGTATTTCTTCTTTCCTTCCTTTTAGGTTTCAATAACGAATTCCAGAATTTTATAAACTCGCCAAGAAGTGAATCAATATTTGTTGCCCTTATGCAGGACAAAACAAAAATTATTGATTATAAAGATGACCCAGTCATACTCTGGTTCTGGCGTAGCAGAACAAATGATACAAAAGTTGATTCATTTTTAAAGAAAATTTCTATCCCAAGAAATTTTTATCTCTCCGGAGTATTGAGGTGGGAGGCAAAGGAGTCTAAAGATTTAAAAGAGCAATACAATAAATTAAAACTGGCAATACATTTTGATTCTTTATCAATAGAAAATTTTCTGTCCCTCATTTCTTTGGGAATATCTAATCGTAAAATGGATTTTGTAAAACATGCCTTTTCGCTGCCTGTGTTTTCAGATTTTCGAAATCAAATAATTCTTTTGGGGAACTTTTTTATACTTTTTATTCTAACCTTATTTTTTACTACGATTTTGTTTATACTTACAAAATTGATTTACTATCTACCAGTCTTGAGTCATAGGTTTGACCCTATGAAACACAATATTTTCAAGGGTATAATCGGATTTGCCCTGCTTTTGATTCCTGTGCTCATATTGAGGAATTTTTATCTTTCGCTAATAGTTTACAGTGTTATTTTGACATTTATATTCAACAGTCGTGAAAAAAATTGGTTAAGGATAAATCTAATTTTAATAATCATATCTTCTATCGCAATTTCAATGTTTAATTTTGTTCCCTTCCTTAAAGGAAATGATAAAGTTTATCATATGTATCAAATGGTTGCCCTGGATAGTGATATAAGGATAAATCCAGAGACAAGAATAGAAAAAGAGGTACTTGCTTATGCATTAAAGAAACAGGGTGCCTATGATGAGGCGATGGCATTGTATGAAGATCTTTATTACAATCAGAACATTCGAAGTGTGGATATAATGAATAATCTCGCAAACCTCTATACAATCTACGATGAAGATGAACGGGCAGAGGAATTGTATCGCAAGGCAACTTATAGTGAGCGTGGTGAACCATATTTCAATCTTGCCTTACTGAAACTCAAAAAGATTGAATATCTTGCCGCCGGTGAGATTATGGAAGAGGCAAGAAAGAGGGGATTTGTAAGTGTAAGCAAAGAGCCCGTTGATATTGCCCCGAATTTGAAAAATTTTTATAACCTTTTGATAACTAAAAATTTAAATAATGGAGGTTTTGTTAAAGTCAAATATCTTATAATCATACTGGCTGTCTTCTTTATCACATTTATTCCTTTTAAACTTCCTCCGCCCTATTATTGCTCAATATGTGGAAGGGCTGTTTGTAAAGTATGTACTGAAGAAACCGGGGATGAATTTTACTGCCGTGCATGCCTGAATAAATTGAATGCGACTAAAAATGAAGAAATAGAAGGAGAATTAAAGTATGCCCTTGGTAGGACAAAAAGATTGAGTAAAAATATTTTCACAATTGTTTTAAATATTATTTTACCCGGCGCCGGGTTGATTTATAAAAATAAAAACTTTTGGGGTTTACTTATTTCTTTTTTTGCGATTATGGTTTATACACCCATTTTATTAAAATCTTATTTTATCAAACCTTCTGGTTGGGTATCCTTCCCATTAAGTCCAATATTCTTAGTTATTGCGCTTATTGTTCTAATCTTATGTTATCTGATTTCTTTTTTAATACTAATTGGAGGTTCTGATGCCGATTGAAGGTGATTTAAAAAGCATAAATTTTGCAAGCATTCTACAGTTGATAGCGCAGGAAAAGCTCACCGGTGTATTAAAGATAAAAAAGAAAAATGAAGTTGTTGATATTGGATTTATTGAAGGACAGATAACAGGTGCGTTCTTTGAAAAAGGAGAAAAGACCGAGAGGCTTGAAAACTATCTTGTGCGTTCAGGTTTCATCAAAAAGAACCTCTATGAAATGATAAAGGAAATTCATGAGGAAACAAAAAGGCCGATAATGAATATTATTATAGATGATAAATACCTTACAATGGAAGAAATTGAACGAATCATTAGATTTAAAATTCAGGAAGTGATCGACGAGGTCTTCACCTGGCAGGAAGGAGAATTTAAATTTGAACAGGGCGCGGTCATTTATCCAAAAAGTCTGATTAAAATCAGGCTAAATACAGAAAATATTGTTCTTGAGTCCGCACGTCGTTTTGATGAATGGCCCAGAATTGTGAGTCAAATTACTTCTCCAGATCTTGTCTTTAAAAAAATAGAAAAACCGGAACTTAAGTTAAAACTTCCCGAGGATGAATTAAGAGTACTATCCTTGATTGATGGGCACCGTAGTGTAAATGATCTTATTGATATATCAGGATTGGGAAAATTCCATACCTATTCCTGTTTATATCATCTATTGACAACCGGGCAGGTAGAACTTTCCTATGCCAAGCCGACACCTAAAGTAGTAAAACAAAAAAAGGAAATATCATTAAAATTCCTTTCTGCCCCTGCTACAATCATTCTGTTTCTTATTGTCATTTTTTTAGAAATACTTATAGGCAATTTGCTCTCAAACCGATTTAAATATTCTTTTTCATTATTTAATAGGTCATATATAGAGTCAGATTACTATGATTATAAGAAAATATTCTTTTATAAACATCATCGAATTCCAGCAAACGCAGAGGTAAAGGCAATCTTTGAAAAATAGGTAGGAAGTTATGCTATATAAAAATGCGGGCGTAGATATTGACCGTTTGAACTTGATAAAAAAAGGAATTGGGAAACAGGTTGAAAAGACCTTACCCGACGATTCCCTGTTCGGTCTTTTTGGCGGTATTTATCCAATGGATAATAAATTAATTATCAGCAGTGTTGATAGCGTAGGCACTAAGATTTTTATTGCCTGTGCAACCGGTATTCATAATACTGTTGGAATGGATATTGTAAATCACTGTGTAAATGATATCCTTACCACCGGTGCGCTACCGCTGTTCTTTATGGATTATATAGGTTTCTCTGAAATTACAAATGATACTTTGCAGAATATCATAAAGGGATTGGTAACAGCCTGCAAAAAGGAAAGAATGGCATTGATTGGAGGGGAAACTGCTCAATTAAAAAGATTTTATCCCAAAGGGTTATACGACCTGGTGGGTTTTATTGTTGGGATTGTAAATAAGGAAGATTATATCAATCCCCAGCAAATTGCGCCAGGTGATATACTACTGGGATTAAGATCTACCGGACTCCATACCAATGGATATACCCTGGCAAGGAAAGTCCTATTTAAAAAATTTGGACTTTCAACTTACATTCCGAAACTTAAATGCACACTCGGCGAAGAACTTCTGAAAGTTCATAAATCATATCGGTGGGAACTTGAACCAAGATTAAAATATGTTCATGGGCTTGCCCATATCACCGGTGGTGGATTTTATGATAATATTAAAAGAATATTGCCCGAAGGAACTTCGGCAGTTGTAAAAAAGAATTCCTGGAAGGTGCCGCCGATTTTTAGATTGATTCAAGAAATAGGAAAAGTTCCTGAAGAAGAGATGTATCGTGTTTTCAATATGGGAATTGGTATGGTTGTTATAATACATCCTAATAAATTGAAATACTTTAAGCCACTGAATCCAATTTTAATAGGCGAAATTGTTAAAGATAATTTTGCGGTAAAGGTAGAATAAGATTAGAGTGTAAAGGGTTCACGGCCTTCTAATCTTTGGTTGTCAATAATCTGTGTGAATCCATATAATTGCATAATTTCCTCATAGAAAAATGTTGTATTACATTCCGGGCAAACATAATCGCCATCCTGATTTATTACCAGGTCAATATATTTTGAGGTAAACAGACAGTAAGGACAAAGTAGTTTATCAATATGAGCCATATAAAATTATATTAATATCAAATTTGATGTCAATAACCACTTTTATTCAAAGAATTTATCACGATTATCAATGATTTTCTTGGGTGTAAATATTGACATGCTCAGGTTTTGGAAGCGTAACTGCCTTGCATACTGAATGTATTTCACCAACGATGTATCAAAAGGCATGACTGTTTTATTATCACACCGAATAATGTACCCAGCCCATTCGGTTAGTAATGGTTTTGATACCTGTCCCTTTTCAAGTGCAGCAACTACACCGGTAAATTCTGGACCATATCGTGTTTCAATATTAGAAAGGGTTAAATTATTCAATCCGCTTTGGAAGAATAATATAGTATCCTGTTCAGCAATCTTCTCTAATGTAGTTCCGGTCTGTAATTGTATGAATATATTGTTCAGATAATCGCTAAGGGTGCTTTTTAATTTTTCCCTTTCATACCTTGAACGAATGATATTTTTATCATTGTCATTATTTAGACTCAGTACCTTTTGAGGAATAATAGAATCAAGTGCGAAAACATAATAACCGCCAAAACTGCTGAATGGTCCAATGACGGTTTTGGGTCTTAACTTTTTTATTTCTTTTGCTAATCCTTCCTGGTTACGCACAGGAAAATTTATCTTTTCGGGATTTAAAGGAAGGGTCTTGTGGACTGAAAGATTATATTCCTTTGCTGCCTCTTCAAAACCTAATTCCTTAACTGAGTTTTTGAATGATTCAATGCGGTCGTTCAATTCTCCGAGCGTGGTTTGCGAAACATCTATATTAACTTTAGCTGAATAGATTATTCCTTTGGCTGCGCGTTTTATAACCTCATAACCCCGGGATGTCAGGATTATATTTGAAATTTCCCCGTCCTTTAATTTTTTATAGACATCACCTTCGTAAGGAAGAAGTTCTTTTTCATCTTTAAATCTTTTTTCTATTAATGTATCATCAGATACTTCACGCGCAACTGCAAGAAAATCCTCTCCTTCCTTAACCCTCAATAATAGGTCTTCAAGTTTTTCCTTTGCATCGTTTGAATCACCAGCGGAGGGGATTTTTTCAAAAAATACATATTTTAAAATCTTTGTCTCTGGATTTGTAAAATCCTTAATATGCTTGTTATAATATTCTTTTAATTCTTCATCTGTGGCTGCTACCTTACCCCTTAAACGGAATAAGGGTAGACTGATAAAGGAAAAATCATATAGTACAGAATATTTGGAAAGACTAATGCTATCCTCAAAAGGAGAGGACCACGCCATTGTATAGATAAGGGAACGAAGTTTTTCTTTGGGTAATTGTTTCCTCAGATTGAATTCGTATTCCATAAGCCATTGTCGGCTCTGGGGTGATTTTAATAATTCAAGATACTTATTATAATCAAACTTTCCTGCGCTATCTTTCATAAATTCTGATTCGTAAATTTCCCGTGGCGGATTACTTTTGATAATTGCCCAGATTTCTTCGTCAACAACCCTGATGTTCTCTTTTTTTATCAAGTTATTCCATATTACCTCGTCGACCATCAAATTCCATATCTCTTCACGGGTAATACCCTTTGTCTCTCTTTCTTTATTCTGGGCAAATCGCACATAATCCGTGTAGGAGACAGGAATACCATCAATCTTGACGATATCTACTTCTTCGCGTTGAGAGATACCGGTTACATCAAGTCCCCATTGAAAAAATATTAATAATGCAAAGGCGGCAACTACTATAAATAGTATAATCCGCGTATTGCGACGAAAATTTTGCATCATAGTTTTCTCCAGTGCATTCTCTATTCTATTTAAAATCGTAAAAAAGTCAACAAGCAATATTTTAGCAATTTATTTTATTAATCTAACAGATATTTTTATTTGCCAATCACACCTTGAATTTTATCAGAATTATATCTCCGTCCTGGACAATGTATTCCTTTCCTTCAATCTTTGTTAATCCCTGTTCATGGGCATGGGCAAAAGTTTGTGCCCTTAACAAATCTTCGTATCTTAAAATCTCGGCCTTGATGAATCCTTCTTTCAAATCGGTGTGAATCTTTCCCGCGGCATCAATCACTTTGGTTCCTGATCTTATCAACCAGGCTCTTGATTCTTCTCCTTTTATTGTAAAAAATGTAATCATTGATAATTGCTGAAGACATAATTTTAATAGACCATTAACCCCTTCAGGCTCCAATCCGGCTTCTTTTCTTAATTCTATTTTTTCATTCTCGCTGAAATTCAGAATATCTTCTTCGAGTTTTACGGAAATTCTGTAACCGGGAAAGTCGGTTTTAAATTTTCCATCTTCATCAAAATTTAATACAATTATCTCGGGTATCATTGTAAGTAAAGGTAAATCCGAAATTTTTTCTTTAGGAACCTGTGCCTTTTCAAGGTCAGATTTTATTCTATTCAAAATTTCAAACTCTTCTTTTGCTTCATATTTCTTTTTTATTTTATCAAGCCTTCTTTCGACAATTTCTAAATCAGCGAGAAATAATTCACTACGCACAATATCATAATCTTTTTTGGGGTCTATATCAGTATCGGTGTGGGGGATATCAGGGTTCGGGAAACATCTCAAAATGTGCAAGACAAGGTCAACATCCCTTATGTGTGATAAAAATTTATTACCCAAACCTTCACCTTTTGATGCGCCTTTAATCAATCCTGCAATATCAACAAAATCAATGTGTGCATAGGTTTTTTTAGGCGACTTAGTGAGATCGACAATTTTATCCAATCGCTCATCCGGAATTATTACGACACCCACATTCCGTTCAATTGTTGTGAATGGAAATTTCGCAACCTGGGCATTCGCCTGGGTTAAAAGATTGAAAAGGCTTGATTTGCCTACATTGGGCAGCCCGATTATTCCTATCTTCATAATTCTAACAGATTCTTGGTAAGCCTTCTGCCTCAAGTTGGAGAAGTGGTCTCAATCCACCGATAGATGTCCTTAACCATACACCAGAAAATTCTTTTGTTACTTCTCCAATAATCTTTGCGTTTTTGGCAAGTGGATACTTCTTTATAAAAATTAAGAAATCTTTTGCATTATTTTTATCTATCACCGCAATAAATTTTCCTTCATTGGCAATGTACAACGGGTCCAAACCAAGTATTTCACAGGCACCCCTTACTTCTGTTTTTATTGGTAATTCAGATTCATTTATTACAATTCCGAAGTCTGTTTTATCAACCATTTCGTTTAATACTGCAACAACTCCGCCCCTTGTTGGGTCGCGCATAAAATGAATCCCAAATTTTTTATTAAAGATTTTATTGGTTATTAAATTTAATGGGGCACAATCGCTTTTGAAATTCGCCCTGAGATTTAGATTCAGTCTCTGATTCATAATTGCAATACCATGATCACCGATTGTCCCGCTGATAATTATTTTATCACCCGGTTTTATTCTGTCTTTGCCCAATCTTAATTTAATCTGTCCGATACCTGAGGTAGTGATAAAAACTTTATCTGCCTTGCCTTTTTCAACTACCTTGGTATCGCCACAGACGATACGAACATTTGCTTTTTTTGCTATCTTAGACGCTGAAATCAGGATTTTTTCAAGGTCATCAAAACTAAAGCCTTCTTCAATGATCAAAGAAAAAGAAATGTATTCGGGGATTGCACCCTTCATCGCAAGGTCGTTTATCGTTCCACAGACCGATAATTTGCCAATATCACCACCCGGGAAGAAAATTGGATTTACAACATAAGAGTCGGTTGTGAAGGCAATATTTTTATTGTTGATTTCCAATTCTGCAGAGTCTTCAAGCTTTTTTAATATTGGATCCGGAAAGTATTTTAAGATCAATTCTTTTATCAATTTCTGTGTTAATACCCCGCCCGAACCATAACCAAGGTTTATAAATCTCCGCTCCATAAATGATTATATCTATAATTATTTTATTATCAAGTTTTTTGGGCAATCTTTATCCAACCCAATTTTTGATATTCTTTATATATCAATCCAATGACCCGTTCAGGATTGGGAAATTCTTTTACCCAGTTCAGTCCATCAATTCTTTTTTTATAGCGCAATTCGGGATCTGTGAGTAAGTTGTATAATACCTCTTCAAGATTTCTTTTATTAGCATTTATGAAAGGATGCCCAGGCAATAGATATTCGTATTCTTCAGGGATTTCGGTAATTGTTGGAATGCCGAGGGCAAGAAATTCGAGTCCGCTCCTTCCATAAGCAGTCCCCGCATAATTGCCGATTTGATCAATTCCAATATCACAGGTTGATTTTAATTCCATACACTTTTTATGCGAAACCCCTTCAATCAATAGAAATTCAAATTTAATTTTCTTTTTGAGTTTTTCAACAATTTCAATTATTTCATTGGTTCCTTTTGCTGTGCGTCTGGTAGGCGAATGTCCAACCACTAAGATTTTACTTTCTTTTTCCCTTGGTTTTATTTTTTGGGCTTCAAAAGGGATAGGAACGAATACAAGCGAAGGGTCTATTTTTATATGGTCAACCTCAGAGGTAAATTTCAACTGTACATATTCTTTTAAATAAGGATTAATTCCCCATTTTCTCAGGTCACTTCCAAAGAAATGGGCAACAATTTTTTTATTCTTTATTTTTTTTAAAATTCTATCACCGTATATAAAAGGTATACCACCATCAAAATGATATATATCAAAAGAGCCAAAATCATACCGGCGCCAGAATTTATTGAGTTTATATAGCCATAAAAAATCTCGTGATTTAAAATAAATTTTTTCCAATGAATTTTCGCCTTTGATTTTCAATTTCAACTCATCCGGTGGTACATTGACATTATCACGTCTCAGGTTTTTGCGCACGAAATTAATTATTTCGGAATTTAACAAAGGATAATTCAATAAAATACCGTCAGGGAATCCTAATTTTGAATGTGTCATTGTGACCAATATACCCTCGTCACCGAAAATTCTATGAGAACGGCTTAAAAGACCAGCAACATCCTGGAAATTTTCAAATGTTAAATGGATTATTTTCACTTAAATTGCTTAAATTTTAACTTTAAAAATTGTTGGAGTTTTTTGATTTTTTCTGGCTTGGTTATCTTTGTAATCCCTGATTTAATTCCTTCCCAGCCACTCATCTTTTGTGAATAAATCCGGAGGGCGATTGTTTCAAGTTCCTCATAGCCTAATTGTGGTTGGATAAGAATAGGTATATTACGGGGCTGCATTATAGTTTCATTTCTTGGTTCATCATAAAACTTTGTCCAGGTAAAATCAGCGGGCATTAAATTATTTTTTCTTGCGTAAGTCTCAAGGTAAGTTCCCGGGAATATTTTTATGCCAATGGAATATTCTATTTTACTTATTAATGAGCGATTCTGTTCTATAAACTCAAATGTCTTCTCCACATCCGACATAGTTTCGCTTATATGTCCGAAAGAAAAAAATGCTTTTATTTTTAATCCTGCCTTATTACACAATTGAAGTAAACTTTGTGCCTGTTCCACAGTTGTGCCTCTACGCATTAAATCAAGCACTTTCTGACTGCCTGATTCAATGCCCACACCGACCAGATAACAACCGGCATTTTTCATTTTTTCAATTAGAGATTCATCAACCGTTCCAGGGCGAACCTCACATTCCCATGGAACATTTAAATTTCTGTTGATAAATTCATCACATAAATTTTCAACATGTTCCCGGTCAAGGGTTAGAACAGCATCTAAAAATCTAACCCCCTGGAAATGATAAGTTTTTAATAAGTGTTCAATTTCATCAACAACATTTTTTGCTGAGCGGACCGTGAGTAAATTATTATACATCCGGCTTGCAAGACAGAAATTACAATGGTGTAGACAACCACGGGATGAACTTACTGATATACCTTTCTTTTTTATAAAATCCAACTTAATTTCATATTTTTTTATATCTAATAAATGATAGGCAGGTCCAGGCAGTGAATCAAGATGCAGTCTTGATGCAGGGGGATTATCAACCGGGTTATCGTCTAACCTGAAACTTAATCCTCGTATTTTTTCAAAATTTTGGTCTGTGCTGTATGCCTTCAATAGCTCGTATAATACATCTTCACCTTCACCCCTGATTACAAAATCAATATCCTTAACATCTTTCAAGACCTGATTAGCGGTAAATGTTGCATTTGGTCCTAAATAGACCGTAATTATCTCTTTGTTAAATAGTTTTGCATTTCGCGCAAGATTAAAGGATTCAAAACGATTAATGGTCGTTCCCCATATCCCCAAAAATTTTGGTTCGTATAAATTTAACCAGTGCTCCAAAGGTTTTTTTTCTATATTGAAATCAATAATTTTTACAGAGATCTCATTTTTTTCAAGAAACCCGGCGATTGAAATAAGTTCTAACGGAAGCAACGGTTCTTCACATTCTTTTTCTTCTGTATTTATAAGTAAAATATCGTTCATTGATTTGTTCTAATTAAGCTCTGTAGACCATTTTTTAAAGATGTTTCTTTAAAACCAAGTTCATCTTTTGCCCTGGCGCAAACACCACATAGTACAGTCTTTCCTGTGCTCACCTTTTTTGGAACTTTACCAATTGCAGACTCGATTTCTTTAATCAAATGCGGAAGTGGTATTGATGAACCGCAGATATTATAAACAGAATTACCTGTTTGGTCGCGCAGTTTAATTAATGGTTCAATAATATCGTCAATCAAAGTAGGACAAATTGCTCCATAATCAGTCTCAATTGTTCCAGTATTTTTAAGAGATTCAATGAGATTATAAAGATATCCCTGGAGAAGATTTTTACCGTATGGGAAAAATAATCGTAAGATTTTTACTTCAAAATTTTTATTATAATATCGTGAAAGGGTTTCCGCATGAAACTTGGTTGTGGCATAAAAGCTTCGTGGATTATAAGGATTATTTTCCGCAATATTTTCGCCATATCCATATACTTCGCCAGATGATAACAGGATAAATTTACTCACTCCTACCTTTTTTGCCCATTCAAGAAGGAGAAGGGTGGTGGTCACATTTGCCATAAATATTTTTGTAAATGATCCTGAATATGTTTCATAAATATGGAAGATATTTTTGACCTTTCTGGGTAATCCTTTTTCAATATTCAATTCCTGGTCAAATTTAACAAAACCATATTTCAAATTTATCTTACCCAGAAAAGACATTGGGACATCTTTTGGGCTGGGAAAGACTGTATAAACAGTCTCCCCACGTTTTATCAATTCAGAAGTTAACAATTCTCCAATACCTGTATGACAGGTAACAAGATTTTCAATCTCCATACTTAATTATATAGGAAAATTTAATCAAGTCAATAATTTTAAAAATCATTGCTCATTTGATAAAAATTTATATAATTCAAACAAGAGCAGTTTTACAAGTTGCTTTTTATTCCTTGAGACAAAGCTCGGAACGACTCTTTTTTCATAATATAGATTGGAAAGATTATATTCTTTTATTTTAAGTAAATAACGAAAAAAGTGATAGTCAAGAAATCCGGGTCTATTAAAGAAAATCTGGGGAATGTCCATAATAGTTGTTTCTAAGGATGCCGTGCCCGAGCAAGTGAAGATGAGTTTACATTTAGCCATCTCAACATATCGTTCTGCAATAACCATTTTGATCTTATTTTTTAATTTTTCAGGGACCAATCTATTAAATAATGTGGTTTTTGCGAAGTCAGGATGTATGATAAACATAAATTTAAAATTTTCTAATTCCTTAGAATTTTTTATTAATTCTACAATCACGGGTATATTTCTTTTAATCTCAGAAATCCTTGAACCAGGCATAAATCCGATATAGTTAGATGGTTCCTTCTTTTTATATTTTTTTAATTCATTAAATAAAGGGTTCTTCCAGTATCTTGTTTCTATATTCTTTGAAATATAAAAGCGATATTCAAATGGAAAGACGGAAACGACGAGATCAACCCATTTTTTGATAAAATATTTTCTATAATATCCCCATGCCCAGATCTGAGGCGGCAAAATATATATTACCCTGCTACCAAGTCTTTTTGCATATCTGCACAACAGTAAATTTACACCCGGATACGCTACGGGTATAAAAATATCGGGTTTTATTTTGAAAATAGCCCGTCCTATTTTTCTGTACATTAAATAATTTTTTATAAATGAAAGGATACCGGATGTAAAACCAAATGTTTTCAAATTTTTATAATTATATAAAAGGCGGACATTTGTATTCCGTAAATTTTCGCCACCAACAGCAAAGATATTTTTATTGTGTCTTAAATAATATTTAACAAATAAACTTGCATATAAATCTCCGGATGGCTCGCCGGTGCAGATAAAAACAGACTGTTGGGGTGTAATTGTGGAAAAAATATGATTAATTAACTTAATTTTTCCAATCTCTTTAATGCCTCTTCAGGTGTTATTTTGCCTTTTTCTAAATCCTCAATTACCTTTTTCTTTGAATATTTGGGAAATACAAACAGATTGACGGCTCCGAAAAAGATAAGGATAATAGGCCAATCTCGCGTTAGTAATAAAATTTTTAAATTTGCAAACCAGAAAAACAAAGCAATGAAAATGATAAGAATTGCAAATTTCATTTATTAAGAACTTCCTTTAACTTTGGAGGTATCAATTCCGGGTCAAAATTTAAATGTTTTAATTCCCTGATAAATATTTCTTCTTTTGTAGCATTGGAAAGGCTTTCGTTTATAATAAAAAATGATTTTTGTTTGACCCTGCAGTATCCACCTTTACCAAAAAATCGATCATACTTCACTATGATTGATAAATTTCTGCATAGATCTTCAAGGAGCTCAAGAATTGTCGTTTTTTTCATTTCTTGCCTCCAAAAAGCTTTGAGAAGAAACCTGTATTCTTTGGTTGGAGTCTTTCAATTCCCTTTTTTGCCGCAGCATTATTTCCATCCCAGTTCAGTGCCTCATTATAGTATTTCAATGCCTGTTCTTTATTGCCCGTAAATTCATAAGCAAGCCCCAGGTTTACATAAACAATTGGATTAAACATCAATCGTTTTATAGCCTCCTGAAGTTTTTCAAAACCTTCTTTCTGGTATTGTCTTGTATATACAAGTGCAAGACCAAGGTATGAAAGATAAATTGGCTGAGGGTCGTATCTACACGCAATGCGTAATAAATTTACTGCACGCCAGGGGTCATTATTCTTTAAAAATTCAATTGCCCTCGTGAATGCGTTTTTTGCCTGGGTTTCCTGTACCTGGTCTTGCTGTTTTACACCCTTTTCCAAGGATTTATCATAATCTGCCCTCAATTTCTCGTCAGAAAGAACGCGATAAGCAGCAGTAATCTTGGCAAAGTGTTCATTCGCCTTGCGTTTATCTTCTTCGTCCGTAAACCTGTCCGGGTGGTATTGTCGTGCAAGTTTCATATAGGCATTCTTTATCTCTGTTTGTGTCGCAGTATTGGTAACACCAAGGATACTATAGTAATTTTCCATCTTTTTAAAATCCCGTAATAGTATATTCATAATATCTTATTTGTCAAGATATAAAATTAAATCATCGGTTTATTGACAAAGGCCATATTTACTATATAATTCAATGTGCCTGAGATCAGACATATTGCAATAATTATGGATGGAAATGGCAGGTGGGCAAGGAAAAGGGGATTGCCCAGGGTCATTGGCCATCGTGAAGGGGTTGAGTCAGTTCGGGTGATTGTAAAGGCGACAAAAGAATTGGGGGTCAGGTACCTCACACTCTACACATTTTCAACGGAAAATTGGAAAAGGCCGGATGAGGAAGTCAAAACCCTCATGAATATGCTTGAAGAGATGCTTGTGAAGGAAACTCCGGAATTGAATAAAAACAAGGTGCGGATAAATGCGATTGGTAGGTTGGATGAATTATATCCCAATGCAAGGAAGGCGCTTGATGAGGCATTAAAACTGACAAAAAACAACGACGAGTTGATTTTGACCCTCTGTCTCAATTATGGCGGGCAGGGTGAAATTGTTGATGCGGTGAAAAAGATTGTTTTAGAAGATAGAAAAAAACAGATTAACCTTGATAAACTGAATGAAGAGAGTTTTTCACAATATCTTTATGACCCAACCCTTCCACCGCCCGATTTATTGATTAGAACCGGTGCTGAACGGCGCGAAAGGATTTCTAATTTTCTTTTGTATCAGATTGCCTATTCAGAAATATACTTTACAAAGACCCTCTGGCCGGATTTCAGGAAAAAAGAATTTTTAAAAGCAATAGAAGACTTTAAAAACAGGGAGCGTCTATTTGGCGCAGTTTAAGGATTTATTAAAGAGAACAAAAACTGGTTTTTTTCTTGTTGCTATTGTGGTTTTAACATTATGGATTGACAATATCCTTCTTCCTCTATTGCTTCTATTCTTCATTACCTTTGCAACAAATGAATATTTTAGATTCTGGCACAGAAAGGATATCTATCCCCATACACTTGCAGTCCTTTTCCCCGGTTATACAATTCCTTTTTTGTTTTATTTTGAAATACCCTTGCTTCTTTCTGGATTTATACTGTTCTTTTTTATTACCCTCCTATCAGTGATGCGTTTTCCAGGGAGTAGGCGTAAACCAAATTTTCTTGCCGAAGCCTCGGCAAATTTCTTTGGTGTTTTTTATATTTCCCTACTTCCTTCAACCATAATACTATTAAGAAAACATGGATTTTGTATCAGCCTTCTTCCTTTAATTCTCACCTGGATATATGATACATTTGCTTATATCGTTGGTTCAATCTGGGGTAAACATAGACTTGCTCAGAAGTTGAGCCCGAAAAAATCAATTGAAGGAACACTTGCGGCATTCTTTCTCACCTTCCCTTTTACCCTGTGGTTGAATTCACTGTGGGCAAAGAATTTCAATCTATTTGATGCAATATGGATTACGCTGGGGATAGGAGTTTTGGGGACGGTTGGAGACCTCTTTGAATCTGGTATGAAACGGGAAGTAGGTTTAAAGGATGCATCAAATGTCTTTCCGGGACATGGCGGATTTTTAGACCGTCTTGATTCATTGATTTTTAATATTCCATTTTTTTATCTTTATTTTTTAAGCCGTGGATAAAACACCGCTCGCAGATAGAATAAGGCCCGAAGACTTTGACCAGATTCTTGGACAAGAGCATCTCCTCGGTCCAGAAGGACCAATAAAAAGACAGATAGAACAGGGAAGGTTATTTTCAATGGTTCTGTTTGGTCCGCCCGGAAGCGGTAAGACAACTATTGCCCGGCTCTTTGCCAAAAAATTTTCAGCAGATTTTGTCTCTTTTTCAGCGGCAACGAGTGGAATCGTAGAGATAAAGAAATTTATGGAAGGGGTTGAAAAGAAAAAGAGCTTATTCAATCGTGATACGCTTATATTTATAGACGAAATTCACAGATTCAATAAGGCACAACAAGATGCATTTTTACCCTATCTTGAGAAAGGGACAATCATTTTAATCGGTGCCACCACCGAGAACCCTTCTTTTGAGTTGAATTCGAGCCTTTTATCAAGGGTAAAGGTATATATGCTCAAGCCCCTTTCTTTTGATGATGTGAAAAAAATATTAAAAAGGGCTTTGACCTCTCCAAAAGGGCTTGATAATAAATATGAAATCACGGAAGAAGCACTTAATTTTATTGCCAATATCTCAGATGGTGATGCCCGGGTTGCGTTAAATGCCCTTGAGTTGTGTGCCTTTTCCGCAAAAGATAATAAGATTGATTTAAAACTTGCTGAAGAGATTGTGCAGAAAAAGGCATTGAGATATGACAAGGCAGGTGAAGAGCATTATAATCTGATTTCTGCATTACACAAATCATTAAGGGGTTCAGACCCTGATGCCTCTTTATACTGGTTAGCAAGGATGCTTGAGGCAGGGGAGGATCCATTATATATTGCCCGTCGCCTTGTTCGCTTTGCAGTAGAAGATATTGGGCTTGCCGACCCTATGGCACTCGTTATTGCAAACGCAGCAAAAGAAGCAATAGATTTCATTGGTCGACCCGAGGGTGATTTAGCACTTGCCGAATGTGTTGTTTATCTTGCACGGGCAAAAAAGAGTAATGAATTATACCTTGCATATTCAGAGGCAAAAGATGATGCACTAAAAACCCTTGCCGAACCAGTACCGATGCATATCAGAAATGCACCAACCCCTTTAATGGAAAAACTCGGTTATGGCAAGGGATATAAATATCCACACAATTATCCAGATGCAAAGGTTGAGCAGGAATATATGCCGGAAAACCTGAAAGGCAGAAAGTACTTAAAAGAAAAATAAAAAAGGGCTGGCAAAGCCAGCCCTTTTATTTATTATTATTTTTACTTTATCGTGACATTAATCAACTCTACCTTTGTCTCCATAGTAAAGTTGGTATCTGCCTCGGTCATTGTCATTTTTACCCAGCCCACATCAGGTGCAATCCAGACATAAGAAGTTTCTGTGAAAGTTCCGTCTGTGTATATATCCATTGCCTTCCAGCAGTCATCATAGGTACCGGCCGGGACTGTAACCGACTCTTTCGTCATTATCTTTATGGTTTCAGTGTATGATGAATCTTTATGAACATTCCAGGATTTTCCTTCTTCTATGGGCAGAGCAAGTATGGTATCTGGTTCTGTATCTGCCTTATCTTCATAAGAGAATATGTAATCATCGGTTTTCTGCTGGTATGAGGTATCGGCGAATGTCCCGGAGGTTGTTATGACTTCATAGACTTCGGTATTATTATTGAGCGTGGTTTTGCCGGTCACCTCGGTCTTCATTGTATCGCTCATAGTGATAGTTGTATCGGGTGTCGTTACAGTCGTTACCATCTGGTATTCCCAGACATTTCCGGTATTTAGTGGCCAGTAATCCTTCTCACCGCCACCACAACCGACCAAAAAGAGCACAACAGGAACCAACACTATTAATTTTTTCATAAAATCTCCTTTCGCAATAATTATAATCAGAATTTAAAATAAGTCAATACTTGAGTTATTCTTCTCTTTTTACATCCATTGCACAGCGAAAACCATAATAGCGGTCCTGGACAAATGGCTTTAATCCCATCCTTGAAGCACATCTTAAATGCTTGGGATTTAAACTCAACCAGGAACCCCCTCGCACAACCCTCATATATCCTGAATCAGGTCCGGGTGGATTCTTTTCCGGACTTATGCTATAATAGTTTGTGTCATAAAAATCTGAACACCATTCCCAGACATTACCTGCCATATCATATAATCCGAAATTGTTTGGTTTGAATCTGCCCACTGGTGCAGTATATTTATAGCCATCAGCCTCAAGGTCTCCCCCTGGTGCATAGTTACACCTTCTAAAAGGCTGTTCATCACCCCAGGGAAATTCTTTATCAACAAGCCCAGCCCTTGCTGCATATTCCCATTCGGCCTCGGTGGGGAGCCTTTTTCCTGCCCATTTTGCATAACATAGTGCATCAAAATAGCTTATGCCCACAACCGGCTGGTCAGGTGCATTGAAACTTGAGTCTTTGATAAAGGGTGGTTTTGGATGCCCGGTCGCCTTTACAAATTCCATATATTTTTTATTCGTCACTTCGTATTTATCAAGATAAAATGTATCAACCCAGACTTTATGTTTCGGACCTTCATTTATTGAATCTGAACCCATTGTAAAATATCCGCCGGGGATGAGCACCATTCCTTCTGGAGCTGGCTTGATTTTTTTTGTGAGAATCTTTTCCTCGCTTTTTTGTGTACCACAGGTTATGCATAAACACAAAAGCGATATAATGAGAAAAATTCTTTTATTTATATTTATTTTCATAGGTCTATGTTATCCAATTTCATTTTCAAGTCAAGTATATACTATACATCAGTTATCAATCTTGACTTTTAATAAAAAATTTATAGAATTGAAGATTATCAACTTTTTATTTGAAAAGGAGGTTTATGGAATACTTTTTGACTGATGAAGAAAAAGCGCTGAAGGAGAAGGTGCGAAAGATTGCCGAAGAATTGATTCTTCCAATGCGTGATGAACTCGATAGAAAGGCAGAATTTCCTCGTGAGATAATTGACCGAATGGCAAAAGAAGGACTTTTGAGAATTTTTATACCCAAGGAATATGGCGGCACCGGCGCAAAGATTATGGATATGAGTATTGCCTGTGAAGAGGTGGCGCGGGTTTGTGCAGGTGTTGCCACTGCTTATGCAGTTGGTGCACTTGGTTCAGGACCGATAATCTACTTCGCATCTGAAGAACAGAAAAAGAAGTATCTGCCAAAGATCGCCAGTGGTGAACTCTATTGTGCCTTTGGACTTACCGAAGCCCAGGCAGGAAGTGATGTTGCTAATATTCAGACAACCGCAAGAAAAGAGGGGGATTATTATATTTTAAATGGTGTTAAACAATTCATTTCAAATGGTAGTATTGCCGATGTCTATGTGGTGCTTGCCTCAACCGATAAATCTCGGGGTGCAAGAGGCATTTCCGCATTCATCGTTGAAAAAGGAATGCCGGGTTTTGATTTTGGTAAACATGAGAATAAACTTGGAATAAGAACATCAACCACAACCGAACTCGTATTTTCTGATTGCAGGGTACCGAAGGAGAACTTAATGGGAAAGGAAGGAATGGGATTTATTTATACAATGCGGAATTTTGACCGTGCACGACCCGGGGTGGGTGCAATTGGTCTGGGTGTGGCACAGGGTGCTTACGAAGCCGTTCTGAAATTTACGGCAGAAAAGAATCTTCTCGGCAATCAATATATTCAACGCAAGATTGCAGATATGGCAACTGAGATTGAGGCTGCGCGCGCATTGATTTATGCGTCTGCCCGTTCTATTGATGCAGGAATAAAAAATACCACAAAACCCGCATCTTTTGCAAAACTATTTCCTTCGGATATTGCGATGAAAACCACACTTGATGCGATTGAAATAATGGGTCCTTATGGATTGCTCAGAGAATATAATGTTGAAAAGATGCTGCGCGACGCAAAGATTACGCAGATTTATGAGGGAACAAATCAAATTCAAAGGGGTCAGATCGCCCTTGAGATTATTAGAGAAGTTGGGTACAAAAAGGAGTGAAGATGGAATTGAGTAAAGAGACTTTATTGCTACAGAATGAAATCAGAAAGTTTGCCAAGGAAGTAATATCAGAAAAGGTAGATGAGTTTGATAAACAGAATATATTCCCGCTGGAAAATATCAAAAAACTTGGTGAAATGGGTATTCTTGGTTCTACAATTTCTGAGTCTTATGGTGGTTGTGCATTGGACACCGTTTCTTTGATTGTAACCCTTGAAGAGATAAGCAAAATCTGCCCATCAACCGCTTTGATACTACTTACACACAATATTCTATTTTCATATCCCATAGAAAAATTTGGAACTGAAGAACAGAAAAAGAAATATCTGCTGTCTGCTGCAACAGGAGAAATCATTGGTGGTTTTGTAGAAATTATGACCAATGAACTGAAAATCCTCAGAGAAGGTGATTATTATCTAATTACAGGCAAAAATCAACTCTTGTTGAATGGGACTGCCAACGGTCCCTTTATACTCATTTTTGAGTCAGACGGCAAGATTGAGAGTGTTATAGTTGATGAAACGGTCAAAGGTGTAGTCAGAAATAAAAAAGACAATATCATTGGAATGCATGCAGGCGGTATAACTGAGGTTGTTTTTGAAAATTCTAAGATTTCTTTAAACAATCGCCTTGGTAAAGATGGTGATGGCAAATTTATTCTTGAAGAAATAAGGGCTTTTGCCAATCTATGTTTTTCGGCGATAAATTTAGGGATTGCGGAAGGAAGTATGGAGAATGCAATAAAGTATGCAAAAGAAAGGGTTCAGTTTGGTGAGCCGATCATTAACTTTGGTATGGTAAGGGAAATGATTGCGGATATGATAACAAAGATTGAGGCGGTTAGAAATCTTGTATATGACTCTGCTTACATCAGAGATAACAATAAAGATTTCTCGCGTGCCGCTGCGATTTCCAGATATTTTAGTAATCAGACAGTTGCGGAGGTCACAACGAATGCAATCCAGGTCTATGGTGGTTATGGTTATATGAAGGATTATCCGGTTGAACGATATTTCCGCGATGCCCAGGTCTCAAGGGTGCTTTGCTGCTCAAATATTGATTTAAAAGAATTGATCGTATCAAAGACGGTTTAGTAATTTAAGCAATCTTTTATTTCTTACGTGCGATAATGCCAATAGAGAGAACGGTATAAAGAAAAATTTTTTTCTTTTTTAGTGAATTCTGGATTTCATAAAATTTTTTAGTGAGCCGTCCAAAATAGTTAGGATACATTGGTAGATTGATTTTTAGACGCAAAAGAATTTCCCTTACGATTTTATAAATTATCCCTGGTCTTGACCAATCCCCATAGTAATGTATCGGTTCTAAATTATGGCTTTTTAATAAATTACCAAGCGAACCAATCGTGAATTGTCTTTCCCAGCCGGCAAACCATAATTTTAATAGTATAAGAATATTTTTTATCAATGTGTAAATATGAAAGGTTTGTGGAACATCGACGATCAATAACCCATCTTTTTTTAGAATTCTATAATTCTCTTTAATTAATGGTGATGGATTCTTAAAATGTTCAAGAAGCCCCTGGTGAAATACCACATCAAAAGTTTCGTTTTTAAACGGTGTATTTAGTGCGTCTGCCATAATCATTTGAACACGTGATTCTCCATTTTTTAAATAATTCTTTGCCAGTTGTAAACTTTTTTCTGAATAATCGAGTAAAAAGACATTTGCCCCAAATCTTGCCAATCGGATTCCATCCCTGCCGGTTCCAGCCCCGGGTTCAAGGATAATTTTATTTTCAGGGTTAATGAAATGAACCAATTCCTGAACAATATCCGTGACGGGGGGATATATTGCTTCAGGTTGTTTCTGGGACCAGAAGCGGTCCCATAGATTGCGTGCATATTCCATATCTGATTATATAGATATTTAATTATTGGTCAACTGGATTAATTTGTTTACGAAAGATAAAACAAAAATACAACATTGGTAGAGCACCGGCATAACGATGAAAAAACTTTACAAAACGGTTAAAGTAGACCGGAGCAAAAAGGAGAAGTAGATTATGAAGAATATTCTGATTTTATCCCCTTTATGAAAGGGGGAAAGAGGTGGATTTAAATTTTCATTTCATACATATTTGCGAAAAGTGTTATGATTAATAGCGGAAAAAGAAAAGCATATTAACACTTGGTATGAAGGTTTAAAATTAAAAGAAAAGGAAAATCGGAGAGGACCCAGAAGAATGCTCTCTTGACAGGCATTGATTTTTGATTATTATTGAAATCTGGAGGTTTTATGAATTACGATAAACTTGAGAAGATTCTTCTTTTTATTATTTTAGTTTTTGCTGGTGTTGTTTATTTATATACCGTTGCCCCTACGGTCTCTTTCTGGGATTGCGGCGAATTTATTGCTTCATCATATACTTTGGCAATACCCCATCCACCAGGCACGCCCTTTTATGTGATATTGGGCAGGGTCTGGTTGATGTTAATAGGTTTATTTGCTGCGATTCTTCCAATATCTAAAGAGGTCGCCTGGCATATGAATTTGATTGCAATAACCTTTACCCTTTTATCCGTGGTGCTATTTTATAAAATTTTGTTGAAGATTTTCAAATTATGGTCAAAGGAAGAGAACCGCTTAAATCAGATTTTGGTCGCATTTGGTACAACGCTTTTGGTGAGTTTTTTTTATACCATATGGGAGAATGCCGTAGAAACCGAAGTCTATGCTGCATCAACTTTTGTATTTCTGCTTGTGAATTATATTGTTATACTCTGGTATGAAGGTGTAAAGAAAGGAGAACCTGAAAATAAATATATTTTACTTGCCTTTTATCTCATATTCTTATCCACCGGAATACATTTAACACCATTTCTGATTTTTATTCCCTTATACGGTTTTATTTTTATTGTGAATAGAAGATATTTAAAGAACTGGCTATTAATATTGCTCGGTTTATTCCAGATTTTTTTCTTTCTTTTGTTATTCATTGTTCCAGAAAATCTTTACACCCTCTTGGTTATTATTCTTGGAATAATTCTACTGATTGCAGTTATTCTTCCTTTGAATAATCCCCAAAAATATTCCCACTGGCGCTTTTTCTGGTCTGGTGTTGCCCTTGTAATCGTGGGTATTTCAACGGAGTTATATTTACCGATAAGGTCAAAGAAGATTACTGAATTATATAAAGATAAAACGGTACAGGAAAGATATCTCAAAGGTGAAAATATTGCCCCGAGGATAAATGAATGTGAACCGGGTGCAAGTTTTAAGGCCTTTGATGATGCCCTGCATAGACGGCAATATGGACCACAATATCTTTTGCCGCGCAAGACTCAGGAAAAGACAGGCTATAGTGTTATAGAAGGATATTTCTGGCAATTTGCGTTATTCATAAGATATCTATCCTGGCAGATTGCACCGGAGAGTGTTAATAGATTTTTGCGTGCGCTTTTACTCACGATTTTCTACGCTGCAGGAATATGGGGTATATTTGAACTTTTTAAAAGAGAGAAAAAATTATTCATTTTTATGATGCTCATTATGTTTATGCTCTCATTCGCGATGATTGGTTATTTGAATTTGAGATTTTCACCTTCCGATTCAAACCCCAAACATCAGGAAAGAGAAGTAAGGGAGCGTGATTATTTCTTTCATACTACCTATGTTTATTTTGGTTTACTTGTAGGGCTCGGTTTTTATGCATTTGTAGAATGGATAAAGAAAGAAAGTAAAAATAATAGATTCGCCAATATTGGTGCGTATTCCGGCATAATTGTCTTTGGTATTATACCACTTTTTACAAATTTCACTTTAAACAATCGCTACGGCAATTTTATTCCTAAGGATTACGGAATAAATATGTTAATCTCCTGTGATAAAGATGGAGTTATCTTTACCAATGGTGATAATGATACATTTCCATTATGGTTTGCCCAGGAAGTCCTGGGGGTGAGGAGGGATGTTATCGTCGCAAATCTCTCCCTTATTAATACCGATTGGTATATAAGGCATTTAAAATACTGGGGTGCTCCGATTTCATTCAGTGAGAATATAATAAATAGATTAACCCCGCAAATGACATCTGACAGACGAATAATATATGTGAAGGATATAATGATCAGACATATAATTGCTACAAATTCAGGGATTGATTTGAAAGATAGGGATTATTTTATTCCGCTTGATGAATTTGCGAGAAAATATATGAAAGAATACAAAGGGAAACGACCTATTTATTTTGCCTCAACTGTATCACCGGATAATTACAAAGGTCTTGACCCTTATTTAAAACTTGAAGGACTTGTCAACCGAGTAACCGGGGATAGTATGGAGATTCCCTACAATGTTGATATAGAAAAGACAAAAGATTTCTTTTATAGACAGTTCCGTTATACAGGATTATTCAAACCTGAGCACTATCCATTTTTATCAAAGATCCTTGTTGATTTTGAAAACAGAAAGGCAAAAGGCGAATTTCCTGCTTATTATGTTGTCAGAGATGAAAATTCAGAACGGCTTTATGGAAATTATGCAGCCGGGTTATTCAGCTTGGGGCTTGCACTGCAGGCAAATGGAGAAATTGAAGGTGCGATCAACGCCTGGCGTTTTGCACTGGCATTTGATGCAGGTCAACAATTTCCTTTTATCTACAACCTTGGACTTCTTTATGCCCAGATCGGAATGCTTGATTCTGCGGATGCTATGTTTTCACAGATAAAGACAAAAGATCCACATAATCTAATGAGGCTCGGTATGGTTTATCGTTCAATGGGAAGGTATGATAAGGCAATTGAATATTTCCAGGAGATTGTCACCTCACAGCCGCGAAACGCCCAGGGCTATATGGCACTTTTAGCAACATATCTGGATATGCATGATACAGCATCAGCGAAAAAGATAATAAGGCAGTGGTTGATGATAAATCCTTCTGATACCAGTGCCTTAAATATGTTGAAGGAATTAGGAGGGTAAAAATGCCAAAGGCGGTTGTATTGATTTCCGGAGGGCTTGATTCAATCCTTGCCCTTGAACTCGTCAAGGATTGGGGTATAACTTGTTATCCGCTCCATCTCACCCATCAATTTCTTCCATCAAAGACTCTGCCGAAAATTCCTAAATTAAAGACAATTGATATTACTGAAGAATTGATTGAAATAATAAGAGCACCAAAATACGGTTTTGGCGAAAATCTAAATCCCTGTGTTGATTGCAGAATATTGATGCTCAAAAAGGCAAAGGAGTATATGAAAGAAATCAAGGCAGATTTTATAGTCACAGGTGAAGTTCTTGACCAGAGACCTTTTTCGCAGAGGATGGAGATGCTCAATCTTGTAGTAAAAAAGGCAGAACTTGAGGGATTGGTGGTAAGACCATTGAGTGGTGGTTTATTACCGGAGACGATACCGGAAAAGAAGGGGTGGATAAAGAGAGAGAAATTATTAAAGATAAAAGGCAGATCAAGAAGGGAATCCCTTGCCCTGGCACAGGAAATGAATATTACAGAATTTCAAACCCCCAGTGGCGGGTGTTTGCTCACGGACCCGGGCTTCTCGCGTAGAGTGGCGGATTTGATGAGATACCAGGAAAAGATAAAACCAGACGATATCGCTTTGTTAAAGATTGGTCGGCATTTTAGATTGTCTCCTGAGGCAAAACTTATCGTAGGAAGGGAAAAAGAAGAGAACGAAAAACTTGAAAAATTTATTTCCCTTGCTGATTTTCTATTTTATGTTCCAGATACCGGAAGTCCAATTGGATTACTTATTGGAGATAAAGAATTTCTGAAACTTTCTGCCCAGGTTGTCGCACGATATAGTGATAAAAAATCCGAACCACAGGTTGAGGTCTGGTATAAAGAAGGTAGAAAGACCGGTAAGATAAAAGTTGCCCCAATAAAAGATGAAGACTTAAACAAATACCGGATTGGATAAATGGAAAGACTCTGGGCACCCTGGAGAATGGAGTATATCAGAAACCCCAATAAAGAATGTTTTTTGTGTGCCGCATTAAAAAGTAAAAATTTAGAACAGGTTTTCATAATTGAAAAAATAGAATTTGGTTTTACGATTATGAATCGCTATCCATATAATAATGGACATTTGTTGATTGCACCAGTTCGACATATCGGACAGATTGAGTTACTCAATGATGAAGAAATCATAGCAATCCATAGGCTGCTCTCCCGTGCAATAATGGCGATGAATCAGGCATTCCATCCTGAAGGATTTAATATAGGAATAAACCAGGGGCGGGTTGCGGGTGCCGGGCTTGTTGACCATTTGCATTATCACCTTGTGCCAAGGTGGCTGGGTGACACAAACTTTATGCCGGTCATAAGTGATACAAAGGTTCTTTCTGAGGCACTGAATAGGACATATATACAAATTAAAGAGGCACTTAAGAAACTGGACAGCCTATAATATTGATTAGATGGCAAAATTGTTAAATAAATATTCCATATTTGTTTTATTACAAAAAATTTAATGAATATTATTGAAAAAAATTTAAAGGCAATTCTTATTATAATTGTAATGATAATTGCCGGCTTTATATATCTTTTCACGGTTGCACCAACACTTTCTTTCTGGGATTGCGGAGAATTTATTACCTCTGCCTACACCCTGGCAATACCCCATCCACCAGGCACGCCATTTTATGTGATATTGGGTAGGGTTTGGTTGATGGTGATAGGTTTTTTTGCTACGATTTTTCCGATATCTAAAGAGGTCGCCTGGCATATGAATCTTCTGGCAATATTCTTTTCTCTCGGTTCAGTATTTTTGATTTACAAAATTATATTAAAGATATTGACATTAAGTAAATCGGGTTTGAATAATAATGGTATATGGGCAGGATTTATTGCGACGCTTGGTATCCCTTTCTATTTTTCAATCTGGTGGAATGCGGTTGAAACCGAGGTCTATGCACCGGGGAGCTTTGTCTTTGTTCTAATAAATTATCTTATATTGCTCTGGTATGAGAGTGTGAAGAAAAATCAACCGGATAATAAATATCTCTTATTGAGTTTTTATCTCATATTTCTTGCCACAGGTATACAACTTGTTCCATTCTTGATGGTTATTCCAATATATGTGTTTGTTTATCTGATCAATCCTCATATTCTTAGGGACAGACTATTTTTGTTGCTTGGCATTTTTCAGATTGTTATATTCTTATATATGTTTTTACTACCTGATAATCTCCTTAAACCAGCACTGGCTATTTTGATTTTGATACTATTGATTTCAGTGGTATTTTCAATGGGTAAAAATGTAACGGCAAATAATCGAACTTTCTTCTGGGTTGGTGTCTTTTCTATTCTAATAGGATTGAGTTCGGAATTGTATCTACCAATAAGGTCAAGGATTTTGACTGAATTTTATAAAGATAAAAGAATTACCGAAAAATATCTTAAAGGTGAGAATATCGCCCCTCGTATTAATATGAATGAACCAGGTGAATCATTCTCTGCCTTTTTTGGTGTGCTCCATCGTTCGCAATATGGAGGGCAGAAGATATTGCCACGACAAACCCAGGTCAAAGGTGCTGGTATAATAGAAGGTGTTTATCATCAAATTGCCCTTTATATCCGTTATCTTTCCTGGCAGATTGCACCGGAATATTTAAATGGCTTTTTACGCTTTTTTCTACTTTTGATATTTTATCTTTTAGTCATAAACGGTATATTAGAATTATATAAAAGTGAGCAGAGGATATTTGTATTCTTAATGTTAATACTCTTTTTTGTCTCTATCGGGATAGTTGGGTATCTCAATTTAAAATTTTCTCCTTCAGATGCAAACCCTGCTCATCAACCCAGGGAAGTTAGGGAGCGTGATTATTTTTTCCATACAAGTTTTTTATATATCGGACTTTTGATTGCCTTTGGAATTTTAGGACTTTTTGAAAGAATAAAAAAGTTAAAAATTCAAAATCTTCTCATACCCATCCTGACTTTATATTCAATCCTGCCGGCATTTTTCAATTTTACACTAAATAGCAGATACAAGAACTTCATCCCGCGTGATTATGGTTATAATCTATTGATTTCCTGTGCACCAAATGCCATTATATTCACCAATGGTGATAACGATACATTCCCATTATGGTTTGTTCAGGAAGTTTTGGGAGTTAGAAGAGATGTGATTGTGGCAAATCTTTCTCTTATCAATACCGACTGGTATATCAGACATTTGAAATACTGGGGAGTGCCAATAAGCTTTGATAATACAACCATAAAAAAAATTTGTGAACAGGGGTATTTTGTGTCGGAAGATAGAAAAATTATGTTTGTGAAAGATATTATGATAAGAGATATTCTTGCTATGAATGCGGGTAAAATGCTTAATCCGCAGGATTATTTTGTAAAAGCAGAGAGTTTTGCAGAGAAGGTCTTAAAAAATTATCAAGGCAAAAGGCCAATTTATTTTTCGTCTACAGTTGATTATGAAAATTACACGGGTTTTGAACCATATCTCAAGATTGAAGGCATTGTCTACCGCGTCACTGGCGATAGTATTCCTTTTCCGAGGAATATGAATATTGATAGGACTAAGGAATTATTTTACCAAACCTATCGTTATACGGGATTCTTTTCACCGCAAAAGTATGAAGCACTGGCAAAGATTCTCTATGATTTTGAAAAGAGGAAGAATGAGGGAGAATTTTTTGGATATGAAGCAATAAAGGATCAGAACACTGTGAATCTATATTACAATTATGCAATTGCCTTGATCTATTTAGGATTTCTACTCAGGGATTACAATAATTTTGATGGCGCATTAAACGCCTGGCGTTTTGGCTTATTATTTGAATCTCTGGGAAAGGAATCATGGAAATTGTATTTTAACCTTGGAATGTTATTTAATCAATTAAACCAGACCGATTCAGCAGATTATTATTTCAGTCGTATTGATAAAAAAGAATCTCAGATATTTGCTCAGATTGGCGAATCATTCAGACAGAATCGTGATTATCACCGGGCAATAAAATATTTCAAAGAGGCATTGCGAATAAATGCACGCAACCCATCCGCATATAATGGGCTGATTGATACTTATCTTGACCTCAATGACACCGATTCTGCTATAAAATTGCTTGAAGAATGGCTGAGATTTAACCCGGATGATACTGGTGCACGGAGGCTTTTAAATACCCTTAAAAATCCTCAGTAAAATTTAGTCCCGATTTAAAATATCGCTGATTGTTTTAAAATATCTCTTTACGAGGTCTTTATTCGCTTGAGGAACCTTAGCATAAATTGTATCCACTTGATTTAGAATCTGGCTACTTTGTTTGTACGCCTCAAGGGATGCCTTTATTGCGTTTTTCTGTGCTTCTGGAATTTTCGGGTCCTTTAGTAATTCCTCCATTTGTCTTATTTGTGCCTGATTTTCAGCTTGACTTTTTTGTATTTCAAGTTTTATTGAATCAAGCATAATTGCGGCATAAGCAAGCATTGTTTTTGCATAAGCAGGCCAGAATTCATTCCAACCCATACCTGCCGCCCGCAGTTTTGAATCAAGTGCTGCAATCTGTTTGTCAAGGATACTCATTCCTTGAAATGCTGACATTATGTCACCGGGACGGACATCAAGTTGTATATCTTTACCTTCTTTTTCCACAATTTCAATAAATGTGGGCAATACTTTTATGAATCTTTGTAATTCACCCTCTGTGAGTGTTCCAAACGCAATATTCGGTCCCTGTTGTGCGCCACCCGGGACAGGTCCCTGAGGACCGCCACAGAAAACAAAGAGCGTTAAAAAGAGCGAAAGAATAAGTTTATTCATTTTACCCCCTATAGTTCAATTATATCCCTGATTTTGCAAAAGTCAATAATTGTTGACAATAAAAAAAAAATAATTATAATTTTAACGATGAAGATTATGGCGATTGATTATGGAAAAATACATATCGGAATTGCCCTTACGGATCCACTTGGTATTATTGCCCAGCCCTATTTGACGATTCGCTATAAATCATATAAGGAACTTATCAAACGACTTAAGTTTATTTGTGAAGAAAATAATGTTGGATTGATTCTTATAGGAAATCCATTGCTTCTGGATGGTAAAGATAGTGCTATGTCTGATGAAATCAAGAGATTTGTTACAAGATTAAAAAAATCTTTAAATATTGAAGTTCAATTATGGGATGAAAGATATACAAGCCGGCTCGCAGCAAAATTATTAAAAGATTTTGGGATTAAAAACAAAAATCTTGATCAGATTTCTGCTTCTTTAATGCTTGAGGAGTATTTGCGACAAAAGGAAAATGTTTCGGCAGAATGTTAGTTTATGAAAAAAATCTTTTTTTTATTTACAGCATTCTTTATTTTATTTTTGTGCTGGCTCCAGCCACTTAATCTTGGACAAAAAGAAATTAATATACCAAAAAATGCCACTGCGAAAGAAGTGGCCGATATTCTTTCAAGAGAACATATTATCATTAATTCTTATGAATTTTTATTCTGGCTTAAGATTCTCAGAAAAGAAAATCATATCCGTTCAGGAAGGCATCAATTAGCTATTTACAAAAATCCAGTCTATGTAATATATAAACTCATTAAAGGAGGGAGGAGCGATATTACAATCACAATCCCTGAAGGACTTATAATAGAGGAGATTGCTGATATTTTGTATAAAAAGAATGCTATTCAAAGCAAGGCAAAATTTATTTCCCTGTGTAAGGACAGAAATTTCATAAAAAGCCTTGGGCTTAATCTACGAAGTCTCGAAGGTTACCTTTTTCCCGATACATATTCATTTGAAGAAAATGTTGATGAAGCAAAAATAATAAAAAAAATGGTTGATAATTTTGAAACAAAAATTAAAAACATTACCGATATTCCATTGGATTCTATTCAAAATACTGTAATACTCGCATCCATTGTTGAAAAAGAAGCAAAATATAATGAAGAAAGGGCAATCATTGCCCGGGTATTTTTAAATAGACTCAAACTCCATCGCCCACTTGAATCCTGTGCGACTGTAATTTATGCCTATAAATTAAAGAATCCAGATACAGTGATAACCTATCTCAGAGAAAAAGATTTAAAATATGATTCGCCTTACAATACCTATCTATATCCTAATTTGCCACCCGGACCAATATGTTCACCGGGTCTTAGTTCATTAAAGGCAGCATTATATCCAGCAGATGTGGACTATCTTTATTTCGTTGCCCGGGGGGATGGTTACCACCATTTCTCAAAGACCTATAAGGAACATCTGACCGCAAAGGAGTATTATAATGCTAAGAAATGAGTTTGAAGAAATCTTACTCACGGAAACCCCCTATTACCAGAGAATGAAAAAGATCTATCGTGATTCAACAAATTTTAGACGCTATCTTGAGGTATTAAAGAAGGTATCAAACAATGATCCTGTATTAAAATATTTTGATAACAAAGAAGGAAAGGAAATTATTTTTCTGGGGAGAAAATTATTCGCCCTTCAAGAAGAATTTGTTATTAACTATTTAAAATTTTTAAAAGACGAATCATTGATTGGCAAATGGGATGAGTTTTTTGAGCGCTACAGTAATACAATATTTGATATATATAAACGTTTTACCCAGATTGATCCATACAAAATTTTTATCTTTGAGATCGTGAATAGAAAATTGTTAAGGGATATTCTTACTAAAGAGATTGCAAACCGGAGTGCGGATGAAAAGGCATACATTGCAGAAAGAATTGGAGTCGTTGTAAACCAGATATTCAATTACATAAGACGTTCCCTGACGAGAAATGTTATGGTGCAGGACCGGTTAATCTGTGATTCCTATGAGAAAATACCCCTATATCCTAAAAGTACAAGAGCAGAACTAACAAAGTTAATGGCAAAATTGATTTTTAAAAAGGGACTTCCGGAGCCATTGTTTTCAGGTATTCTTAAAAATTTATTGAATACAAGTTATAACGAAGGACTTCAGCGCGTGATTGACGAGATTAATAGACTTGGTAAGGCATTCAATCGCGAAAAGATTACTGCGTTATTGAATACAAGTTTTTTATTCCCGAATGAGGATGGTATGCTAAAGTTGATTACTGCAATCCAGAGCACTGCCCAGGGTGTCTATGAAGAGGCAAGAAAGAAAAAATTGGTAATTGAAAAACAGATTGCAGATTTAGAGAAAAAAATGGAACAGATAAGCACCGATTTGAGTAATGATTTATTAAATGAGGTCAGGAATTTTTCAACCGAAGAAGGCTTGGAGATTCATCTTAAAAAACTCAAACATAATCTGACTTCTCTCGGTTATGACCTTAGAAGATTTCGCCTTGAATATCAGGAATATCAAAAACAGGAAAATGAATTAGAAGGACTTTTGAAATTAAAAATAGCTGATTTTTCTAAATTCATTACCAAAAACGAATGGGACCCATATCTGCTCTTTCTCATTGGCGAAAGAAATACTATAGAAGATGAGACATTCCAGAATATTATCAAGGAAGTGGCAAATGAGATAAAAAATAATAAAGAATACGCAAATCTTATAAATGAATTTCGCATCCCTGGCTTTCTTAAAGAGCGATATAATACTACAGAAATCATGAAACGGTTTGATTTAATAATTAAAGAATTGTTTGAACCATATTTAAAAACCCTGCTCCTGGAAGAATTGATTGATTATTATCCAAAGGTAAGCGGCACCCCGTCCCCTGAAAATATCCGGTTTATAGCAGAAGAAACATTGAATGGTAAGGTGCAGGTGGTGGAAAAAGAGATAAAAACTGTTCCTCTAATTGAAGTAACGCCAAAGTTGAGTGTATCGCGTTATAAAAACCTGATTGCGGTCTTGACTTACGATATAAGGGGTTCAACATTTATGGGTACGAAATTGCAGAACGCCGAAAAGGAGAATGAGATAAGAAATCTTTTTCAGGAAACAATGTTAACAGTAATTGAAAAATTCGGCGGACTGCCAATTAAGGATACAGGCGACGGTGGTATCATTCTTTTCGCTAATAACAACTTTGAGATAAAAAACCAAAAGACAAAGATACCAGAGCCCGGTAGTGTGCTCAATGCAGTCCGTTGTGGATTAGAAATGGTCAAAGAATCAATAAGTTTTGTTCAGGAGAATATAGAACATTACAAGGACTGGTTTAAAGAAGCAGAAGACAGGAAGATTGATTTTGAGGGTATAACCTATGCCACATTGCCCCCGGCATATCAATCCATATTCCAGATTGGCGTAGGTATTGCTTCTGGAGAATATCCAAAAGAAGTTTATCTCGACCGCAATGCCTTTGGTGAACTTGACCTGACAGGCATGCTGGTACGTGAATCAAACTTCTATTCAAAGATAAAGAGCCGTGAAAAATCAACAGTTATATGTGATGATGCTACAGTTTTTAATTTGCTTCTTAATATTGATAAATTTTCCTTCCTGAGTGATACGGGTGTTAAACTTACTGCGGAGTCAATGGATATAGAACAAGAATTAGAGTTCTGGATAAACCAGAAATTGACCCGCAGGGGCTTCATACTTGATTTCTACCGAATATTTGTTTCTAAGATGGGAGAAGAAATATACCATCCAGGCAGTTTAAAAATTCTCCTGGGTGTTTCCGATATTGCTATAGAAGAAACTGGAGAGATTAAAGATGGTAAGGGCGGTCGCGGCAAATTCCTTTTTGAATTATCCTATGAGGTGCCAAAATGAATAATATAAACATTGTTGGATTGCATAACATTATTGAAGAAGAGAGTCAGTATTTAAAATTTCTTAAAGAAAGATATTTAGACCAGAAACGATTTCAGAAATTGACCGATGATATAAAATTGGGATTCCAGTTACTGGATTTCCCAAAAGAATTATCAAAAATATTTGAAAATTTAAATCTTTTTTTAATCTGGCTTGGTGCCCCCATTACTCAGTATAAAAACTATGAATGGGCGTTGTATATTGGGCATAGAAAAACAGGGCTTCCCATTCCTGCCGGTTTGAAAGATAAATGCCCCGGACAGATAATATCCTTGATTGATAATCTTAAAAGTTATAAGTCAATTTATGAATTCAATCAGGAGTTGAAAAACTATTCAATGTCCTGTGAGATATTTTTGATTATCCATAAATCATACATAAATGCACGATTAGAATACATCCTGCCAAATTTACTTGCAGACATCGAGAGAATGACATTTAAAACCTTCGCGGAGGCGGTTGATAAAATTCCCAGGATTTACCTTGATTATTTATCAGAGCCATCGTTATTGAAGATATTCAAAAAGATTAGTGCTATGCTTACGCGTGACCGTGAACGAATCGTTGAAGAAATGCGCAGCATAGACCTGTATGCAGAACGTTTAAAAGAACAGATCTTCACACTTAATACAGAAACGAATGCAGGGTTAAAGGATATTCTTGATAATCTTGTAGCAAAAGGAGCCGACTTCGATCTTATAACTCAAAAAACATCCAATCTTTTTTCTCGTCTGGTGAGGCTTTTTTTGGGCAACGTCCATCATTTAAAAGATTACGAAAAGAAAAAGGCAGAATTGCAAAGGATTATAAAAGAAGAAGAGAATGCTCAATCAATAATAGAAAAGAGAATGCTGGATAGAAAAAAATTGGTGGGCGAATTGTTTGAGGAATATGCATTCGCTCAAAAATTTGGAACATTTAATCCACAGGAAGAAAAGATATTTGCGAAAAATATAATGTATTATTTCGAAGAACTGCACAAACAAAAAAGCAGGGATTTACCACTTTTAGCGAGATTTGAGAAGAAGGCATTGCTCGGTGTGGAATTAGACCTTGATGGAGTAAATGAAGCATATGCAACATTTATGAAAAAAGATTTGATTCCAGCTTATATAGGTAGTTGCCTTTTTGAACTTGTCAATTGCCTCCCTCCTTCAGAGAAAGAATCCAAAAAAGTGATAAGAGATTTAGCCAATCTTACCTATTACCTTCTTGAAGGTAAAGAAATCCTGATTCTACGCCAGAGACAAAACGAATTGGCAGAAGAAATTAAAAATTTAATTGAGCAATACCGCAAGGCAATCACAGTCCTTGTATATGATATCAGAGGTTCATCATATATGGGCATAAAATTGCATAATGCCTTGAAGGAGCAGCGCATTAAATATAAGTTTGCTAAAGAGATGGCGGCGATTGGAAAAAATTATGGGGGATTTTTATTGAAAGACACTGGTGACGGTGGTATTATCTGGTTTGCAGAAAATTCTGAGAGTCTATATGGACACCTTTATACAGAATCCACAACCGGCAAGGGTATAAATTTAAGGTATTCTATCTTCTCAGGAACAGAGCTGGAATTAATCCCGGCGCTTGATGCGGCAAAAAGGGCGATATTATGTGCCCGGGAAATGGTAATAAAGGCTGAAGAATTTATCCGTGCAAATTTTATGCATTATCGTGATTGGTTTGCTACGGTCGCAGAAAGAACAATGGAGATAGATGGTGTAACCTATGCACTCTTACCCCCCGAATTCAAGAGTCTATTTAGAATCGGCATTGGAATTGCATCGGGATTGCCCGAAAGGGATGTTGTGTTATCCGCAAATTCTTATGGTGATCCAGACCTTGTAGGTCCGATACTTGCAGATGCCCATCTATATTCAATGGAAAGGCAGCCCGGCAGGTCGGTAATAATATGTGATTTGCCCACTTTTATAAACTTTATGTTAAATGTAGAAAATTTTGAGTTTCCCATAGAGGAATCTGCATTTGAAAAATATCTAAGAATTCTTGATGATGTGAGAAAATTACCCCATGGTTATGTGTATCCCGAGTTAAAGGTTTCTATTGCACCGAGGGGAATACATATCCTTGAAGAATTGGATAAGAAAAAAGCCCTGACTGAAATAAGATCCGGAAATCTGATGATTGATGAAACGGGGATACTATATAGCGAAGATAAGAAAAAGGCAAAACCATTTTATGAGGTCATTCCTTTACAATGAAAATTTTACTTTACCAACCTAATAATGCTGACAAAGAAAAATTTTTACGGTATTTAAAGAAACTTGAACTTGAAGTTATTTTGACTAAAAAGCAATCAGCAATAATTCCAACAATAAAAAAGGATAAAGTTGATATAATTGTTTTGAATATTGATGCCAGAAAGATAATAAAAACCCTTGATGAATTAAATACGAACATTCCTATTATACTAACGGTTCCCGGATCTGACAAATTAAAATATGAACACATAATCATTCCTGATACAATAGGTATAATCAAAACACCTTATACATTCAGCAATTTAAAGAAGTTAATAAAAAAAGCAATAAAACGAAGAGAACAATACCTTACAAACCTTAAGACTGTGGAATCTTTGAAGAGAAAGATTAAAGAAATGGAAACATTAAATGAAATTGTTCGGGCGATTAACTCTTCACTCGAACCTAAAGAGATATTGAAGATTATTATGGAGAAAACTGCTGATTTTATCAGGGCTGAAGGCTGGTCCATACTCCTTATTGATAAAGACCGCCAGGAACTTGTGTTTGAAGCAGCGGCAGGTGAGGCAGGCGAAAAACTGATTGGTATGAGATTGAAGATAAACCAGGGCGTGGCAGGCTGGGTTGCACGAACAGGTAAGTCATTGATTGTTGAAGATGTGTCAAAAGACCCGCGCTTTTATGATGGAGTAGATAAAAAAACAAAGTTTACAACAAAATCAATTTTATGTGTGCCAATGAAAAGTCGTGATGAGATTATCGGTGTTGTGGAGGTCATCAATAAAATTGGTGGTGAACCTTTCACAAAAGACGACCTTGAGATATTTGAAAATCTTGTTCAACATGTTACTATTGCCCTGCGTAACGCCCAGATTTATCGCAAAATGGAAGAGACAAGTATTACTGATGACCTGACAAAACTATATAACACCAGATACTGTAATCAAAAACTTGATGAATTGATAAAAGAAAGGGTAAAAACAAAAGGAAAGATTTCTTTAATATTCTTTGATGTGGATTTTTTCAAATTGGTTGATGATAATTATGGACACCTTGTGGGAAGCGAGACATTGAGGTTAATAGGTGAAAGGGCGCGGAGTGTAATCAGGGAAAGAGACATTGCAGTTCGTTATGGAGGGGATGAATATATTATCATTTTACCGGATACGGATAAACCAACTGCAGCCATCATTGCAGAGAGAATCAGAAAGACAATAGAGGAAAAGCCCTTTCCTGCCCAGGATGGTAAATATTTCAATGTATCGGTGACCCTTGGTGTTGCAACTTTTCCTGAAGATGCCTTATCCCGTGATGAATTGATTGGCAGGGCGGACAAGGCAATGTACCAGGGAAAGATGACAGGCAGGAATAAGGTTATCGTCATATAGGTATTGACATTTTGCAGAATTTCAATATAATATACCATGGTTAAGATTCGGTTGACGCGGATGGGTAGGCACAATTCTCCTTTTTACCGGATTGTGGCTATAGATTCAAGAAAGGCAAGAGATGGTAAGTACATAGAGAACCTTGGTCATTACGATCCCAGAACCAAAAATTTGCAGTTGAATCGGGATCGCATTGAATACTGGTTATCTAAAGGAGCCAAGCCTACCAATACGGTGGCTAAATTAATTTCTAAAGCAAAAGGAGGTTCATCATGAAAGAGCTTATAGAATATATCGTTAAGGGGCTTGTGGATAATCCCGATAAAGTAAATATAAAAGAGGTCGCTGGCGAAAAGAGCATAATATATGAACTTAGAGTCGGCGAAGGTGATCTTGGTAAGGTTATTGGTAAAGAAGGTAGAACCGCGAAGGCAATTCGAACAATCATTACCGCGGCAGCAATGAAACAAGGAAAACGCGCGGTATTGGAAATCATTGAATAATGCATTCTGACCTCTCTTGCCTTTTTAATAAGAAAGGGTATCAGGGGAAACTGGATTACCCTTGATACCCTTCTTTGTTTTGTAGTACCCAATAAGACCTTTAACTATGCAGTTTAATATAATATCAATCTTCCCAGAATACTTTAACGGTCCTCTATCCTGTGGGACCTTGAGAATTGCACAGGAAAAAGGAGCGATCAAGATAAATATTCTAAATCCAAGGGATTTTACGATTGATGGTATCGTGGATGATTATCAATTCGGTGGTGGCTCAGGGATGGTGCTCAAACTTGAACCAATTTTGAAGGCAATAAATTCAATAAAAAAAGAAAAATCCTTAATTATCAATTTTAGCCCGACCGGTAAGGTCCTCACCCAGAATCTTGTAAAGAAATTGGCTGAAGAAAATGATATAATTCTTATCTGCGGAAGGTATAAAGGGATTGATGAAAGGCTGGGTAGATTGATATCTCTTGAAGAAATATCTGTTGGTGATTATGTATTATCCGGTGGCGAGTCAGCATCTATTGTCCTTATGGAGGCAATAACGAGATTACTGCCCGGGGTGCTCGGGCATATTGATTCTGCAAAAGAAGATTCATTGCAAAATGGCATTTTATCCGCGCCCGTCTATACCCGTCCCGCAAGTTTTAAAAACTATGTAGTTCCGGAAATTTTATTAAGCGGCAATCATCAGGCAGTTGCCCGCTGGCGAAGAAAAATGGCTATAGAAAGGACATTGAAGAAAAGACCAGAACTTTTGAGCGATGTTGTTTTCTCAAGAGATGACCTTGAAATATTATTGGAGGTGTTAAATGACGAAAAATCCTGATTTTAAACCAGGCGATTTAATAAAGGTTTATGTAAAGGTTGTTGAAGGGGATAAAACAAGGCTCTCTCCTTTTCAGGGGGTTGTGATCCAGATGAAAGGAAGTGGCGAAAGTAAGACATTCGTTGTGCGCAAAGTATCAGCCGGTATTGGTGTAGAAAGGATATTTCCTTTGAATTCACCAATGATCGCCAAAATTGAAGTAAAAAGGAGAGGCAAGGTACGCAGGGCAAAACTTACCTATTTGAGAAACAAAAAGGTGAAGAAGTTAAAGAGTCAAGAGGTAACTATAAAAGAAGGAAATGAGGAAAAAATAGAAGAAAAGAAAGTTGAAACAAACAATTGATAGAGAATTCTGGAGTAAATTTGATTTTATTGCTGGTTGCGATGAGGCAGGGAGGGGTCCTCTTGCCGGACCAGTGGTTGCCGCTGCTGTAATTCTGCCTAAAAATTTTTATCACCCTGAGATTGATGATTCAAAAAAACTTTCTCCTTTAAAAAGGGAAGAGTTGTTTATTATTATACAAAAGGCTGCGGTCAGTTTTTCCTTCGGCATCGTTCCGGTTGAAGTCATAGATGAAGTAAATATATTGCAAGCAACGAAAATGGCAATGTCTGAGGCGATAAATAAACTATCACCCCAGCCTGAAATTGTTTTAATAGATGCCTTAAAGATTGATACCCTCTCAATAGAACAATATCCAATTATCAAAGGTGATAGTTTGAGCATTAACATTGCCTCAGCATCTATCTTAGCAAAGGTAAAGAGAGATTCAATAATGCTTGAATATCATAAACAATATCCAATGTATGGGTTTGATAAACATAAAGGTTATCCAACTTTATTACACCGCGAATGTATCAAAAAATACGGTCCCTGTCCGATTCACAGAAAGACATTTAAATTATTGAATGATGATAAATAAAATTCAATTGGGAAAAAAGGGTGAAGAACTTGCCCGAAAATTTTTAAATAAAAAAGGATTCAATATAATTGACCATAATTTTCGCTGCCGGTATGGGGAGATAGATTTGGTATTAAGGAAAGGAAAATCTTTCCATTTTGTAGAGGTAAAATATCGCAGGACACTTGAATATGGATTACCCCAGGAATCAGTAAACAAGAGAAAGCAAAAGAAGATACAATATGTGGCACTATTATGGTTAAAAAAGAGACATCTACCAATAGATACCGAAGTTCATTTTGATGTTCTGGCGATAAATCAGAGTGGGGATGGTGTAGAATACGAGTATATTGAAGATGCATTTTAAGGTGCGCCTGTAGCTCAGGTGGATAGAGCGGCGGGCTTCGAACCCGCAGGCCGGGGGTTCAAATCCCTCCAGGCGCGTGGATTGACAAACTAAAATTTATGGATAAACTTTATTTACGGAGGTTATTATGGAAAGAAGAGAATTTTTAAAAATTCTGCTGGCAGGTAGTCTTGGTTCATTAATAAATAGACCTTTAACCAACCCGCTTTCATCTATCTTTACAGATTCACGATATTTACCACCACCACAGATTAACAATTTTTCATCAGAGATAGTTTTGAATAGCAGGCGTTCATATCATAGTGGTTACACGAGCAGTCTCTCTGATCAGATTCTTGCTAATATTTTATGGGCAGCATCCCGTGCCCCATTGATTGGAACAAATCGTATTATATATGTTGCCCGAACTGATAATGTCTATCGTTATGACCCTAATTCTCATGATATTGTTCTCCATTTATCAGGAAATCATAAATCAGAATCAAACGCCGCATTTGAAGTGGGAATTGCCAGTGATATTGCTGAAGATGCAGGCACATCTATTCAATTTGCCCAACTTGCCTCAATTTCGTTCTGGAATACAAACTCAAACCAACCCGCATCCTGTCCCAAAGAGAGTGCGACAACCAACGCCAATAACACCTGGAGCCCTTCTCTGACTGTCCAAATGGTGAATGTCTATGGATTGATGAGTTCGGTAAGTGGAATAACATCAGAATGCGTGGCACATTCTTCAAACGGTTCTTTACCTGACCCGAATACCAATGGTACGATCATTCTTGAAAATGCCCTGGCAAATCTGAAGTATGGCAATCTTTTTAGTGATACCGAGCTGAATCTTAATCAATTATCCCAGCTTGCCTGGGCATCGTATGGCAATACACCCCATACTACATCAAATGGAAGGGCAGGTATAACCGTGCCTTCAGCCGTGGCAAACTACTATCTCACTGGTAAGATCTATATCGTCCGCTCGGTGGGTGTTGAAAGATACCATATCCGACTCCCTTCAGGAAGTGCAAGTTCTCGTGACCATCGGATTGAAAGGGTAACGGATGGTGATAGAAGACCCCAGCTGAGAAGTGCAATTCCACGATTACCTCAGACCGCGCCAAATTATTTTGTCTATTGTGCTACAACAGCGAGCAGATATCAATTGCTTGAGGCAGGTTTTGCCGGGGCGAGCGCCCTGCTCCAGGCAACCTGTATAAATCTACAGGGTTATTTTACTGCAAACTTTTCTTCAAGTGAGCGGACTGCTATCATAAATGCCCTTGGCATACCGACGACCGATCTGCCATTATTTATATTTTCTGCAGGACAGGAGTATGTGGGGATAAAGGAGCAGGAATCAAAAAATCAAGGCATTCTTTCGTTAAATCCGAATCCCTTTCGTGATAAAGTTAGAATCCATTATCAATTGAATAATAGCTCACGGGTGAATATTGCAATTTATGATACATCGGGTAATCTTGTAAAAAATCTGCATAATGATTTTCAGCCTGCTGGTAAATATACAATCTTCTGGGATGGAAAAAATCAAAGCGGTAAAAAGATTCCCAGCGGGGTTTATTTTATAATATTGAATGCGGGAGAAAAAATCCATAAAGAAAAACTAACGAAGATATAAAATAGTTATCTAATTCGGTATTTCAACATAATCCTTCGCCCATTGACTTTTTTGTAAATATTTATATACTTTTTATACTGATTAACGTTTGTTCTTTAGTGTTAAGAAATGGCCCCTAAGGTTTTATTTTGAGGAGATATTGGTACTTATGATACAAAAATCTTTTATGTACGGAGCGAATAGATGAAACCTGAGGAGCTTGCAAAGCAGAAAATAGAGAAATTACTCAAAGATGCGGGCTGGATTATTCAGGAGATGAATAATCTAAACCGTGATGCTGGACTCGGTGTTGCAGTCAAGGAATTTCCATTAAAAACAGGTTTTGCTGATTATCTTTTATTTATTAACGGTAAGGCAGCAGGTATAATTGAAGCCAAACCTGAGGGCACAACGCTAGGTGGTGTTGATTTCCAATCTGATAAATACATTGCTGGTTTCCCCGAGAATGTACCACACCACCATTTGCCGCTTCCATTTGTTTACGAGAGCACTGGTACCGAGACATTTTTCCGTGACCTTCGTGATCCTGAACCCTGTTCCCGGCGTGTATTTGCCTTCCATACGCCTGATGGATTAAATGAATTTCTCTCCAAAGAAACCACCCTGCGTGCAAGATTGCGAAACCTTCCTCCTTTAATTACCAAAGGACTGAGAAATTGCCAGGTTGATGCAATTCAAGGGCTTGAACAATCTCTCTTTGATGCCCGACCCCGCGCCCTAATCCAGATGGCTTCAGGCGCTGGTAAAACATTTACTGCTATCAGTGCGGTATATCGCTTACTCAAATTTGCTGATGCCAAACGGATTCTCTTTTTGGTTGACCGTAGAACCCTGGGTAAACAGACCTTACAAAAATTTCAGGAATATGAAACACCTGATGATGGAAGAAAATTTACCGAAATCTATAATATTCAGCATCTAACAACAAATACCATTGACCCTGTCAGCCGAGTTTGTATAACAACTATCCAGCGTCTCTATTCTATGCTTAAAGGTGAACCTGAATTTGATGCAGAGACTGAAGAAGAATCTATCTTGAATTATGCAATTGTAAGTACAACACCGGTTGAGGTCAGTTATAATCCCAAAATCCCGATTGAAACCTTTGATTTTATCATTACTGATGAATGCCATCGCTCAATCTATAATCTGTGGCGTCAGGTTCTTGAATACTTTGATGCCTTTATAATTGGTTTAACCGCAACGCCGTCAAAGCAGACCCTTGGATTTTTTAACCAGAATCTGGTTACTGAATACAATCATGAACATGCGGTTGCTGATGGTGTAAATGTCGGTTATGAGGTCTATCGCATAAAAACTGCCATCACCGAGCAGGGCAGTAAGATTGATGCCGGTTATTATGTGGACAAGAGGGATAAACTGACCAGAAAGGTGCGCTGGGAAATGCTTGAGGATGACCTTGAATATGATGCTACACAATTAGACCGTTCAGTCGTTGCCAAAGACCAGATAAGGACTATTATCAGAACATTTAAGGAAAAACTCTTTACTGATATCTTTCCTGGAAGAAAAGAAGTTCCCAAAACCTTAATCTTTGCCAAGGATGATTCCCATGCCGAAGATATTGTTCACATTGTGCGTGAGGAATTCGGAAAAGGAAATGAATTTTGCAAAAAGATAACCTATAAGACAACTGGTGAAAAACCCGAGGATTTGATTGCGAGTTTTCATAATTCATACAATCCCCGGATTGCCGTGACTGTGGATATGATTGCAACCGGCACAGATATAAAACCGCTTGAATGTATAATTTTTATGAGGGATGTGAAATCAAGGGTATATTTTGAACAGATGAAAGGCAGGGGTACAAGGGTCATAAACGCAACTGACCTGATGGCAGTGACCCCCGATGCCCTTCATAAGACCCATTTTGTTATCATTGATGCGGTTGGTGTTTGTGAAAATGACAAAACTGATTCCCAACCCCTTGAACGGAAGAGATATGTTGCTTTTGACAAACTCTTGATTGGTATTGCAATGGGTGTGCGGGATGAGGATGCAATATCATCTCTTGCCGGTAGATTGGCGAGGATGGAGCATGAGATTGATTCTAAAGACAGCGAAAAAATAACCCAGATATCTGGTGGCAATTCACTTAAGGATTTAAGTAATCGGTTATTAGATGCAATTGATCCAGATAAGCAGATAGAAAAGGCAAAGGAGATTTTTAAGACTGAGTCGCCAACTGATGAACAGATTGCAAAGGCAAGTGATATTTTGATTGATGATGCGTGTAAACCTTTTAACAATCCTGATTTGAGAAATTTGCTTATTGAAATTAAAAAGAAAAACGAGCAGATAATTGATACAATCAGCAAGGATATTGTATTATTAACCGGATTTGATGAAAAGGCAAAAGAGGCTGCCCGGACTGTGATTGATACTTTTAAGAAATTTATTGAAGAGAATAAGAATGAACTGACCGCGCTCCAGATTATTTACAGTAAACCTCACAGTAAAAGGTTTGTAACCTACGATGAGATTAAACAACTCGCTGAGGCGATAAGCAAACCGCCATATTTTTTGACCACGGAGAAACTATGGCTTGCCTATGAACAACTTGAAAAATCAAGGGTCAGGGGTGCAGGTCCTCAGAAGTTATTAACAAATATTATTTCGCTTATTCGTTTTGCAATTGGTGAAAGCAATTACTTGGAGCCTTTTACTGAAACCGTTGAGCAGAGATTTAGAACCTGGTTGAATGAACAGGAAAAACTTGGCAGGAAATTTACACCTGAGCAGTTGGATTGGCTGACAATGATAAAAAATCATATTGCCACATCATTAGCAATCACAATTGACGATTTTGAACTCGCCCCATTTTTTGAAAAAGGCGGACCGATTAAAGCCAATCAGGTCTTTGGCAAAGAATTGAATACCATTCTATCCGAACTAAACGAGGTGCTGGTTGCATGAATCTGATTTTATGCCATTCTGAAGATTCCATTTTTGCCATTCTGAACTTGTTTCAGAATACCACTATTAACAAATCCCCTCGCCCCCTGTGGGAGAGGTCCACCACACAACCCCCTCGCCCCTTGTGGGAGAGAGCCTGCCCCGTACTTGATACGGGGGTAAGGGTGAGGGGCTACTTGCCTGCAACAGGCAGACAGCCTGCTGCGAAGGATATAGAATAATGGGGGCCTATGAAGAATAATTTAATCCCACAAGAAGTAATTGAAAAGAGAATTTATATGATTAGAGGACATAAGGTGATGCTCAGCACCCATCTGGCAGAATTATATGGTGTTGAGGTTAGGGTGTTGATTCAGGCGGTGAAGCGAAACAAAGAGCGGTTCCCTCCAGATTTTATGTTTCAACTTTCTGACGAAGAATTTAAGACTTTGAAATCACAAATTGTGATTTCAAGTTGGGGTGGAATAAGACGAGCAAATCCTTATGCTTTCACAGAACAGGGTGTCGCAATGCTTTCAAGTGTCTTGAGAAGTAAAAGAGCAATACAGGTCAACATTGCGATAATGAGGGCATTCGTCCGGTTAAGACAGATACTGGCGACTCATAAGGAACTGATTCACAAACTATCTGAACTTGAGCGAAAAATAGAAAAGCACGATGTAGAAATTAAGGCGATATTTGATGCCATGCGCCAACTGATGACGCCACCCGAAAAATCAGATAAAAGAATTGGGTTTATAAAGGAGTAGAATGGTGAAGTTCACTACTATATCCCCTCGCCCCTTGTGGGAGAGAGCCTGCCCCGTACTTGATACGGGGGTAAGGGTGTGGGGTATATCGCGAGGAATGAAATAACGCCTGCCCTGAACGAAGTGAATGGCAAACAATCCCATGCCTAACATTTTCCATTCCCTTAAAGGAAAAGAATAAAGGTGAGGTAAAATGAATTTCATTTTTAAATTTTACCTTTAAGGTAAAATGACTATTGACAATTTACAAAATCTGAATATAGTTATTATGATATGGAGAGAAATTCTTGGAAGTTAAATTCAGAAACCCTAAGTTGCTTGAACTTTACCAGAAGGGCAAGAGCAAAAAATACGTTCTGGGTTCTGAAGTTGTTAAAAAATTTTCTTTACGAATTGAAATTCTACAGGCAGCCGTCAACATATACGATTTATGGAAATCACCATCATTGCATTTTGAGAAGATGACAGGTTATGATAAGAGATATTCGGTCAGGATTGATAAAAAACATAGACTGGAGTTTGAAATTGAATGGACTGATGATAAAAAGACAGTCGGTGTCGTTAAAATCATTGAAATATCAAAACATTATGAATAGAAAGGATTAAAATGATGTCAAGAAAATACAAACCTCACTTTAATATTGGTCCGGGTCCTTTTATAAAAGAGGAATTAAAGGCGCGCAATTGGAGACAGGAAGACCTAGCAGCAATTATTGGTATGTCATTAAAATCGGTTAATCAATTGATAAAGAACAAGCAGACAATCACGGTTGAAACTGCACAACTATTGAGTAAAGCATTTGGTCAGTCTGCTCAATTTTGGCTCAATCTGGATACCAATTATAGACTCAGACTTAAACAGGATGAAGAGCGGTCAAAGAGCGTCGGAATGATGGCACAAATCTTCAAATTTATGCCAATCAAAGAGATGGTTGCAAAAGGATGGTTGAAGAGATACAAAAACCCCTATGACCTCAAATCACAAGTCCTTAATTTCTGGAAAAAAGATAACCTGGACTTCTCCTGGCTTGATGTTAATGCCCTACCGAATCTCCGTAAATCAACAGCTTATAATCAATTCAATCTATTCTATGCCCATACCTGGTTTCAGATGGCAAAAAAATGTGCGAAAATATTTATTGTCGGTAAATATAGCGAAAATCAGTTCAAACAGATTTCTGATGATTTTGCTAATTATACACTAACAAACCTGTCCATCAAAAAATTTCTGAAAGACCTCAATAGCGCTGGTGTAAAATTCTTTGTTTTAAGCCATCTGCAGAAAACTTACCTTGATGGTGCAGCCTTCTTTGATAATGGTAATCCGGTAATTGTTTACACAATGCGATATAACAGGATTGACAATTTCTGGTTCACAGTTGCTCACGAAATAGCCCATATTCTATGCCATGTTAGAAACAAAAATGACTACTTTGTTGATAACCTTGATGCAATGACCACCAAACAGGAAAGAGAAGCCAATGAATATGCACTAAAAATGATAAAGGCATCTCAAATCAAAGAATATTTCAGAGGCATAGACACCTACATATCAGAGTGGCGTGTTAATGACTGTGCCAGGGAAGTAGGTGTCAGTCCGGCACTTGTTGTTGGTGTTTTACAATATGAAGGCAAACTCTCCCGAAGAAATCTCAATCGCTTAAAAGAAACAGTCTCAGATAAAATTCCCAGTCAATACTGGGCAGAAAAAAGACTGAAGGAATTGAGATGAATTTAATTCCACAATATTCCCATTTTCTGTCATTGCGACCCGCCATCCGCCACTCTTTATGGCGGATGTTTGGCGGGGAGTCAATCTCATCTATTTCTTCCTCTGACAGAAATTAAAGGATAGGTGAAGATGAAAGACATTATCCCGCAGGAAATGATTGAACAGAAGATTTTTCTGATAAGAGGACAAAAAGTAATGATTGATAGAGACCTTGCTGAATTATATGGAGTAGAAACGAAATATCTGAATAGACAGGTGAAACGAAATCGCGAACGATTCCCTGAAGAATTTATGTTTAGACTAACAAAAGAGGAAAAAGATGAACTGGTGACAATTTGTCACCGGTTCAAGACAATGAAACATTCAAGTACTCTGCCCTATGCCTTTACAGAACATGGTGTTGCAATGCTTGCCAGTGTTTTGAAAAGCGAGAGAGCAGTAAAAATAAGTATTATAATTATCAAGGCATTCGTCCGGTTAAGACAGATGCTGTCTGCTCACAAAGAACTTGCACGCAAATTATCTGAACTTGAACGGAGAATTGAAAGACATGATGCGGAAATTAAGGCGATATTTGATGCAATCCGCCAACTGATGACGCCACCCGAAAAATCAGATAAAAGGATTGGGTTTATAAAGGAGTAGAATGGCGAGGTTTACTACTATATCCCCTCGCCCCCTGTGGGAGAGAGTCTGCCCCGTGCTTGATACGGGGGTAAGGGTGAGGGGTATATTGCGGGAGATGAAATGGAACCTTTCCTATTAGTTGTAAAGTATCTCCAAAGCGTCATTCTGAACTTGTTTCAGAATCTCGGTTCTATCGTCATTGTTTGTCTGCCGCAGGCAGACAAGCCTGCCAAAACAAGCCGTGGCAATCTCAGTTTTGTTTCTTCCAACCTCCCTGTCTCCGTTTCCCCTTGTCTCTCCATCTCTGTTTTTCACCCTGCACACTTCTGGGGTAGGAATGAAATGGATAAAATTCTGTGGGATGGAAATATGGAGGTGTGATGAATCAGATAATTAATATAACGGACACCTTCTAATGGCAAAATCAAAGAGTATATTTGCAAGCAAAACTGGACCAATTCTTTTACTTGCGGGTCCAGGTACTGGTAAAACCCATCAATTAGCTCTCGAAATAAAATATTTAATCGAGAAAGACCCAGCCAACCGAGACAAGATAACGGTTATAACCTTCACCGATGAGGCAGCCAAAAATATGAAGAATCGACTTAGCGATGAAGAAAAAAGCGATGTTTTCTTGCCACCAGAAATGCAGCCAGCAAATATTTCAACTATGCATAGCCTTGGTTATCGCATAATTAGAGAGAATCATAGTAAGGTTAAATTACCTGAAGATATTAGAGTATTAACTCTGCCACCGTTGCTTTCAATTATGATGATAGATGCAGCCCAAATAGTTGGTATTGATAAAAGTATAGCGAAGGAAACGGAAATGTGTCGCCGGATGGGAGATTGCAAAAAGGATTCCAATAACAACAAATGCAAAATTTGTGCAAAGTATACAGAACTTCTCAGAAGTTGTAATGCTATTGATTATGACGATCAGATAATAATGGCTAATGAACTTCTCCAACACTATCCTGACATATTGACAAAAGAACAATCCAGGGCACGTTACTTATTAGTTGATGAGTACCAAGATATCAATGCAGCACAATTTAGATTCATTAATCTTTTAACTAAAGACCAAACAGATGGGCTTTTGGTGGTTGGTGATGATGATCAAAGTATATACAGTTTCCGAGGCGGAACACCGCGTTTCATAAGAAATTTTCAGAATGACTATAGGAATGCTAAAATAGAGAAAAAGGATATTTGCTTTAGATGTCCACCCTATATTTTCCGCGGAGCGCTTGAGGTTGTCATGAGATTTGACACTAACCGTTTAGGAAAAGGGGTATACACATTCAAAAACCAAACGAATAAGAAAATAGTTATATATGATGTACCCAGTGAAGTAAAGGAAGCAGAGATAATTGCACAAAGGGCTAAAGAATTGTTGCCGTTGGGGGAAGTCCTTATCTTATTGCCTAGATGGAATTTCGCCCAACCATTAAAGAAAGCACTGCGAAATAAATGTGTCAATTATACCTGCCGTCCCAATATATATGAAAGTGGGCTATATTGTCTACAGGTTATAAAAACGTGGTTAGATAATGCGGATGATAATTTTGCTCTCCGCGAGCTGCTTAATGCATTGATTGAGGGGGAAACTTTGAATAAAACTGAAAAAAGCGAGATTTATGATTGTATTGCCAAAATATGGAATCATGCGCTCCACAAACAGATATCGCTCTTTGCATCACTCAAAGAATTGTCATGCACTAGTCAAACTATAGAAAACATTTATAATATTTTTGATAGTATGCGCACAAATTTATCAAAGGAAGCACACGAATTTCTAAATACTGTGACAAAACAATTTGGAATATGGAAAAATCCACAAGACTTCTTGCAAGAGATAGCTGAATTCACTGAAGAATTATCAAACACTCGTGTAGGAAAAGAAACGGCTCGCGTGCTTACAATGCATAGCGCAAAAGGATTGGAAGCAGATTTCGTTTTCATACTTGGGTTGGACGAAGGTGTATTTCCTACTCAGTCGGAAATGCAAAACAAAGATGAATGTGCTGAAGCTGCTCGATTGCTATTTGTGTCAATGACCCGCGCTAAGCGAGAACTATACCTTTTTCATGCACGAAAGAGATCTGCTGGAATCACTTTTTTAAAAAAATCCTATCAGCTGAAACAATCACCATTCATAGATGTCATACCCAATGATTATATTACAAGAGCGTATGTCAGATGAGTTGTATGAAACCGGTGCCTAAAAATTGGGTTTTGGCAAGACTATCGGAAATACTGGAAACCTTTGAATCTGGCGGACGTCCAAAAGGTGGTGCAAAGCATATCAAATCTGGTGTTCCAAGTATCGGGGGAGAGCATCTTACATCAGAAGGGAAATTCAATTTTGATGAAATTAAATATGTCCCAATTGAATTTTTTAATGAAATGACAAAAGGAAAAATCAAGAAAGGCGATATTTTAATTGTGAAAGATGGTGCTACAACCGGCAAAACTGCAATCGTCCGTTCAGATTTTCCTTATGAAAAAGCGGCCATAAATGAACATGTTTTCATTG
>JBDRVV010000017.1 GCA_039802005.1 candidate division WOR-3 bacterium | reverse complement strand
TTTTTATTTCCTGGGCAATTTTTTCTTCATCCATAATTGATTGTATTAATTCATCGGTCTCTTCTTGTGTAAAGTTCTTTAAGAAAATGTTTGTACAATTCTCAAAACTTAGCCAAGGAAATGCCCAATCCGAACGATATTCAAACAAAAAAAGTATGGGTGAATGTTTTAATTCCTTCAGTAGATAGTCAAGAATTTCAATACTGGTAGGGTCAGCCCACTGTAAATCTTCAATTCTGATAAAAATTGGATTTTTCTTTGCTTCATTCTTTATTATTTCTTTTATTCCGTTAAATATTCTGCGTTTCAATTCATCGGGTGTCAAATTTTGCGCATCAGGAAATTCCATACCGTACATAGTTCCAATATATGGAATAATGTAATCGAGCGATAGTTCAAGACTTTGCAATTTTATACTAATTATGAGTTTCTTCTCTTCTTCTGGAACATCTTTTTTGAGCTGAAAGTAGTTATTGAAAAATTCTATAAAGACATTATATGGAGTATTCGTTTCATACGGAACGCACCTGACAGCAAATGTTGAAAATCCATTTTTCCTCGCAATCAGTTCACCTTCTATGCCCAATCTTGTTTTTCCACAGCCAGACTCACCACTTATCGCAATTATTCCCAAGATATTATTTTTTGCATGGCTTAAAGATTCTTTTATTACACTTATCTCCGATACCCTGGCAATAAACTTTATTTTTGTTACTTCTGGTAAACGATGATGTTCCTGGATGCCTTTGACAAGATAATTTACAACGGGCTTTTTCTTTCCTTTGACTTTCACCGGAGGTCTTTTTTCGGCATCAACAATATCAGCAATCTTTTCGTATGTAAAATTGCTAATTATAATCTCTTTGGGACCTGAAATACTTTCCAACCTTGCTGCAAGGTTAACTGTATCACCGATGACAGTATATTCCATCCGTTCGTCAGAACCAACATTTAAGGCAACTGCTGGTCCGGTGTTAATTCCAATACTCATTGATAGGGGAGAAGCAAATTTTTTTTCAGCATTGAATCTTTCCATCTCGTGCTGCATTTCAAGGGCAGCGCGTACCGCTCTTTCCGGGTCATCGTGATGCGCTACAGGAGCCCCGAATAAGACCATCAGGGCATCGCCCAGAAATTTATCTACACTGCCACCATATTTATGAACGATTTTCACCATTCGTGTGAAAAAATCGTTTATAATATTGGCAATTTCTTCTGCATCCATTGTTTCTGATAGAGCAGTAAAACCTGATAAATCGGCAAACAGCACTGTAATATATCTTCTTTCACCTTCGATTTTTTCTGCAGCAGGATTAATCTTTATTTTTTCAATAACACGCGCAGGCAAATATTTTTGATATGCAGAGATAAGAAATTTTAACCAATCAAGTCTATTTAAAATTGTTTCATCACCTTTATATCCCTCTGTCAATTCTTTTATTTTGTTGAAAATCTCATTTACTTCGCTATCTTTCATTTGTGTTATTATATCTAAATTTTATTTATTTTCAAGGTTGCACAAGATGCTAATTGCTTGTCTAATTTTTTATTGATAAAATGGGGTAAGTATAACTTTCTTCAGATTTTATTTTATTATTTAAATAGTGATTTATATACTGTCCACAATTTGAACCAATCTTATTTTCCTCAAGTTCACCAATGCTCAAAATAACTTCATAACCAGCCGATTTTAATCGCTCTATTATTTCATATTTTTCGTTTTCTGTTTTAATGTATGAAATTAATTTATTTCTAAAAGCACTAAGGGTAGGATTTACTGGTGTAATTTTTATTACAAATTTATTTGGATTAAAATATTTTAATAATATATTTTCATCAATAGGCATATTTTCAGCAGGGGCAAAATTCAATGCAATTTTTCTGTCCCCATCTTGATAAAAAACTTCACCAAAATCTGATATACTGTTGAAATTCCATTTGTTTATTGGTATGAACCAATTTCGTAAATCTTCGTCTGTTGTATGAATTGAAAACTGAAGTTGGAACCGACCATGGTAATATTTTTGCTTTATTTTTAACATTTCAGCAAAGAATTTGTCTTTGCCAGCGGGTGCAATGGTAGATATGCATACCATAAGCCCTGGTGCATCATAAAGTTTAGGCAATTTTTCGAGGACCTCAAGGACAGCGTTATTAAATGCCGGCTCCCCAATCCGGGCAAATTGAATTTTGAATTTTGGGACTGGGATTTTACGATTGGAAAATCTATTTTTTACCATAAAATCAATTTGTTCAATAATTTCATGGGCTGACAATTTGCCTTTATAAGTTCCACCTGCATCGCAGATTTTGCATTTTACTGGACATCCATAGAGCGTTGAAACAATCAAGACCCATTTTTCTTCACGGGGAATAGGAGGTTGGACTGATTCAACAAATTCAGTTAAAAGACCATTTCGCATTTCAGCAATATACACGATGGCGATATCTTCTCTTCCTGCCTTGCCGATTATTTTCATATATTTATTAACGCTCCTTAGTTTTTACCATTCTATTTTTAAAATGATGCAGAGTAAACTCTGCCACTACATTTTAGGGGAGAAATATCATCTTAACTATCTCCCATTGATATTTCCATTGCAGTTTTGATCCCTTCGCCAATGGCAATTGCAGTCTGTCTAAATAACCCATTCTTCACATCTCCAATCATATACAATTTTTTATTTTTTTCAAGGGTTTTGAGCTTTAACTTTTTGTCTAAAAAATCAAGATTAGGTTCTCGGCCGATTGCAACCACAAGATAATCAACAGAAATTAATTCTTTATTTTTGGAATGTAAAACGAGTTTTTTGTTTTTTAATTGGATTGTAACAAGTTCAAATTCCTTAACATATTTAATATTTTTATTTTTCATTACCTTTTGAAATAATAGCGGCAGACATTTGTGGATTCTGGTACGATTCAAAAGGTAAACTTTATTTCGCTGGCAAAGGCTGAGGGCATAATCAAAAGCCGCATCACCGGCACCGATAATGCCTAAATTAGCATTTTTTATCTTCTTAAGATTGATAATATCATAAAATATTCTTGATTTTATACTGTCAGGAATTTTGATACCCAGTCGCTTGGGTTTTGTTCCAGAGGCGATTACAAGAATTTCTGAATGATATATTTTTCTATTGGTTTTGATAATAAATTTTTTTTTATAATCAACCCATTCTACATTTTCAATCATTGGGTTTATTTTGTTCACTTTCAAATGTTTGCGAAAAAGCGAGACAAGTCTTTCTCCACCTATTCCTTCCGGAAACCCTGGATAATTTTCAACAAGATTGGCATTTTTCAGTAATCCACCGGGTTTATCCCTTTCAAATAAGAAAAAATCAATTTTATATCTTTTCAACTGTATCGCACAGGCAATACCTGCAGGACCAGCACCGATGATTGCGACTTTAATTTTTTTCATTTAATCAAATCTTTGGTAAGGATAGGGATTGCAAATCCATAAGAAAGATTGATAAGTGTTGCCCGATGCATCATTTCATTCTGGGTTGCAGTTCCGTCAATGACAAAAAATACTTCAAAACCCTGAACAAATGCACTCCTCGCAGTTGTTTCACAACACAGATTGGTCATAACACCGGTAATAACAACCTGTTTTGTTTTATATTTTTTTAAGAGTTTTTTTAAATCAGTTTTGTAGAATGCGTCATATTGAGTCTTTATTATAACTGGGGCTCCGCTAAAGTAAATCTCATCGTTTAATTCGTAATATTGTCCTTTAGTTGTAATTATATCGTCCCACCATTTTTTTAGCATCCCTGCGTTTTTGGGGGTATTAATATGCTGGGTGAATATTACCGGTCTTTTTTTTTACGGAAAAATTCTATGAGTCTTTTGATATTTGGTATTATTGCTTGTGATGATGGTAAAAATGCATGAGAATTTTTATCTAAAAAATACCTCTGCATATCAATAACGAGCAGGGCAGAGGTCTGCGGGTTAAATTCTATTTTAGGGAAATGAAAAAGCAACTTTAGTTCTCGCATCAAATTTTTTGACTTTTTCAAAATATTGTTCCGGGTAAAATAATTCTCTTTACCCATTTACCGCAGACTTCTTTTGATTTATCGGGGGTAATCTATTGAATTTCTGTTGATATTCATCAATCAATTTCTTGTATTCAGATTCAGGTTCGTTTGTGGTCTGAAATCTGAAAAATGCCGCAATATTAAAATCCGGGTCTCGCTTCTCAAATATTATTTGCATTGTCTGGGCAAGGCTCTGTGTATATCCAATGTAAACAATGTCTTGAAGGATGTCAGATAATTCAAAAACTCCTGGATAATCAGGAGCATTTTTTAATTGTTCGGGAATTAACTTTCTCCAACCACTCTCAATGGGCATAGGAGATTATATATAAAAATTAAATTTTGTCAACATTGCCGGAAATAGCATAATAAAAGTTTCTTATGATATTTCAAAATCAGTTGTTACTTTGTTCCTTCCGTTCTGCTTACTTTGATACATCAATTTGTCTGCCCTTTTTATTATTGATTTCAATGTATCTTTTTCTTTGACCAGAGTTGCGCCAATGGATACCGTTACATTTATGGTATCCGAATTTATTTTGATATTAGAGAGTGAAATTAAATTCTTAAATTTATGGGCAATTGTATATAACTGGGTATCGTTGACATTCGGGACAATCACAATAAATTCCTCACCACCCCACCTTCCGGCGAGGTCAAAAGAACGAGAATTTTTGGCAAGCACATTTGCGATCATTTTCAAGACTTTGTCTCCTGCTTCGTGCCCATAATTATCATTAACCAACTTGAAATGGTCAATATCGATGAAAAGGATACCAAAGTGCCAGCCAAACCTCTTAAATTCATTCAATCTTGAGTGAAGTTGTATTTCTAAATATCTTCTGTTTGCAATCTTAGTCAAGCCGTCCAGAAGTGCAAGTTTTTCCAGTTCTTGAATCTTTTGATTCAAATCATCTATTTCAGAATCGTCACTAAATATTTCTGCCGCACCAATTATATTTTGATTGTCGTCAAAAACTGGAATTGTTTTCACTCTTACAAGCACGCGGTATCCATCCCTATGTTTAATATATAGAGTATCTTCATAAGGTTTCTTGGTGTTTGATGCTTTTACTACAGGACAATATTTGGGATCCCCACAGCAGATTTTGCCTTCTTCAGTAATGTGAATCAAAATATTGTCAGAACAACGCTTACCTAAAACTTGCTCTGCTTTGTATCCAGTGATCTTTTCTGCTGTATCATTCCAATAGATTATTTTATTAGAAGAATCAACAAAATAAACTCCCTGATTTATATTTGCTAACAGAACTTTGCAAAAATTATGGCAATCAAAATCTATTGGTATTGGTTGTGCCATATAAATTTCTCCAAGGGCAGTCTTTCAGGTCTAATTTTTTCTGCTCCAATTTGTTTTTCGGAAAGAACTGGATTTATTTTATCAGAATGTTTGCCAACAATTATAAGGGTTATAACTTCCATATCTTCCGGGATTTTCAAGATTTCTTTCACCTTTTGTTGATTGTAGCCTGCAATAGGATGGGCGACAAGCCCCAGTTCCGTCGCCCGCAATATCATTGCCGCAGTTGCCATTCCCGTATCAAATAGATAATATCTCCTGCTATCTTTCATTATGCAATCAAATTCAGGTTTACTGAAGACAGCAATAATCATACTTGCGGATTGTGCCCATTCATTACCTGGGGATAGTGCTGAATGTAATGCAGTCAGGATGGTTTTGTCATAAACAAAAACATAACGCCAGGGCTGGTTATTGAAGCAGGAACAGAATAATCGGGCACAGTTAGCAAGGTCTTCAATTAAATCATTTGTTATTTCTGTCGGCTCTAATGACCGGTAAGCACGTCTTCTTTCAATTGTTTGTTTAACATTCATTTTTTCTCCTTTTTAAGCAAAGGCAACATCGAGAATCATCATAAGCAAAAATCCAATGATTGTTCCACCTGTAGCATATTCTACATTCCTGTTTCTTTGTGATTCAGGTATCACTTCTTCTACAACTACAAAAATCATCGCACCAGCAGCAAAACTAAGCGCATAAGGCAATAAATAATGTGCCCATAGCACCGCAGAGCAACCGACAACAGCAGCAATTGGTTCTACCACACCCGATAGTTGGCCAAACCAGAAACTTTTGAATCTTGATATTTTCTCGCGGTAGAGCGATATGGAGACGGCAAAACCTTCGGGTATATTCTGAATACCTATGCCAAACATTATTGCCATTGCTCCGGCAAGTGTCGCATCAGAAAATCCGCTGGCGGCAGAGCCTATAGCCACTCCAACCGCTAACCCTTCTGGAACATTATGAAGTGTGATTGCCAGAACTAATAATACGCTTCGGTGCCACGAAGTTTTAATCCCTTCAGATTCAGTTGTTGGAAAACCAAGATGGAGATGGGGGAGAATCATATCTATGATTCGCAAAACAAGTGCGCCAAGAAGAAACCCTATGGATGGAGCAAACCAGGAGAGAAAAGAATTATATCTTCTGGCTATTTCAATTGCCGGTGCAAGCAGGGACCAGAAACTTGCGGCAATCATAATACCGCCGGCAAATCCCAACATTGCGTCAAATAACTTCTGATTGAATTCCTTTTTCAAAAAGACCAATGATGAACCAAGAGCCGTAAGAACCCAGGTAAAGAGGCCAGCAAGAAGGGCAAAAACAACCGGATGAAGTTTATTGGTTAAATATTCCATCATATTTTAGATGAGTTTAAGGTTCTCCTTTTTTGATTATCTACTCAATTTCTTGTGGCATAGCCACCAGTCAAAACATTCAAACTCACCAGCTTTGGCTTTTTCAATTCGTTCTTTAGCCGTCTTAACATCCTTTGCCGGTGGAACAATTACATGGTCTTTTACTATTTCATTATTGGGCCAGTTCGCCGGCATTGCTACACCGTATTTATCAGATATCTGCATTGCTTCTACAACCCTTAGGATTTCATCCATATTCCTGCCGAGTTCCTGGGGATAATAGAGAATAATTCTTATCTTACCTTTATCATCTACCACGAAGACTGCCCGAACCGTATTTGTTCCTTTGCCCGGATGGACAAGTCCAAGTGTTTCGGCTACTGAACCAGTATCGGCAATGATTGGGAATTGTATTTCAACCCCAAGTTTTTCTTTGATCCATTCTTCCCATTTAATGTGTGAAAAGACCTGGTCAACACTTAGACCGATAAGTTCGCAATTCAGTGCCTTGAATTTATCATATCTTTTCTGGAATGCGACAAATTCAGTTGTACAGACAGGTGTGAAGTCAGCAGGATGGCTGAATAAAACAAACCATTTACCCGCGAACGCCTTTGGCAGTTCCAGAACACCATGGGTGGTCTGGACTTTTATCTCTGGGAAATCATCCCCCAGAAGTGGCATTCTCTTTTCTGTTAATTTATCCATTTTTATTCCTATTTAATTTTCAACCTTTCTTATTATTTCGTTTATCTGTATCACCATTTTTTTCTTACCAGAAATATTGCAATATGCCTCAATAGAAATACTATCATCAAGTTTTGCTTCAGGTAATATGTATAGGTACTTTTGCATTGTATTATCAGTCTGCTGTTTACTTTTTTGTTCTATTATCTTGCTATTGTTAAGTTCAATTTCAATTTTGTTTATATAATGTTTTTGTGCATCGCGAACTGGATGTTGAACTGTAACCTGCAAAATCTTATTAGTTGTATCAAATTCAGCAACGATATCGCTCGGCGGATGGGCATAACTGATTCTTGCAATTGCGATAATTAGAATGGTAATCAAAATTAAATTTTTCATTGCGACCTCCTCAAAAATATGTAAGATAAATGACAAGCAAGGCGTGGATAGTGGCAAAAATGATAGCCACAAAAGCAAAAAGTCGATGTATCTTTAAGGAAACCTTTATCACTTTTAAACCAGTAAGGATTGCGAATAGTAAACACAGATATGTAATTATGCCAAGTGGCTTTATAAAATTACTTATCATCAAACACCTTCTTTGCCCATGTTGTCGTATAAAATAAATCGGAAATTATTATTCTCCCCACACAATCGTGCCTTTATTTGCGAGATTATAGACCTCAGCCTCAAGGATTGCCTGATGTCGTTTTTCATCTTCAGCAAGCTGTTCAAATAATTTTTTACCTTCGCTGTCCTTTATACTCTTTGCAATCTTGAGGTATCTTTCCATCGCCATCTTCTCAGCTTTTATGCCGATATTAAGAACATCAATTATCTCATCTTTGTTTGGTTCAAATTCACCTGAGACCTCGGGTTTGACTTCTTTTGATGCTTTTGTAAACTGCGTAATGTCTAAGCCAATCTTACCTTTGCGTGCCTCAATTATACTCTTTACATATTCGTAATGTCGTGCTTCAAATCCAGCAAGTTCCATGAATAATTTTTTCCCGGCCTCACTCTGTGCCTTTCCTGCCGCATCCGTATAGAAATCCTGCGCCTTTTTTTCGGCAACCAGTGCCTGTGCTAATAACCTGTTGATGCTTGTAACTTTTCTTTTTACAGTTTTTTTATTTGTTTTTCGCTTCTTCATTTTACCTCCTTTCACCTAAAAATTTTATTATTTCCTCAATATCAGGAAGCTGGGGGATATCGTAGACTTTCACCCAGATAACATTCTGATTGTTATCAATTATGATGTTCGCCCGTTCTGAGAATCCTTCTTTGTCTCTGAATATTCCGAGTTTCTTTGCATACTCACCATGGGGCCAAAAATCTGAAAGTAATCTTGTTTCTCTTACTCCCATATCTTTCGCCCAGGCATGCTTTGAAGGCACCGGGTCAACACTAATACCAAAGGCAGTTGTATTTAATTCATCAAATTTTGCTTTATATTTTTCCAATGCCTTCATCTGCTTAGTACAAACACCTGTCCAGGCAAGGGGGTGGAAAGACAAAAGAACCTTTTTACCTTTATAATCAGACAATTTTACATCCTGATTATGCTGGTCTTTCAAAACAAAATCAGGAATTGCGTCACCGATTTTAATCACACTTCCTCCTTAAAAAAATTGTTTATGTAGTTTAGCCTTTTCTTTGTATCACGCCATATTATTGGGATTTTATCCTCCCTGTAAACATTGAGATTATCTTCAAACGCCTTCCGATTGGGATTTTTATAAATTATGCCCAGGGGCATCGGGTCTTCTTCGCAGGCTTTTTTAAATGCCTCATAGCGGTCCAATGGATTGTAAGAATCATCAAGATAATAAGTATGTTCTTTGAACCAGGCATAGGTATTAATTTTGTTAAATGAGACACAGGGCTGGAGGATATCCACGAGTGCATATCCCTTGTGGATGATTGCCTGTTTTATAATTTCTTTTGTTTGATCTATATCGCCGATAAAAGTTCTTGCCACAAATGAGGCATCAAGGGCGACTGCAATGCTGATTGGATTAAATGGTGTTTCAAAAACACCATCCATTTGCACCGGCGTTTTGAAACCAGGTTGGCTTGTTGGCGAAGCCTGTCCTTTAGTTAAACCATAAACCATATTGTTATGCACGATATTAGTAATATTGGGATTTCTTCTTATTGTATGTATAAAATGATTACCACCTTCTGCATAAGTACAACCATCACCGCTCACAGCAATTACGGTCAACTCGGGATTAGCTGCTTTTATTGCTGTAGCTGCGGATAGGTATCTTCCGTGCAATCCATTGAAGAAATTTGCTTTTAAATAGTGGGGAAGTTTTGCTGCCTGACCGATGCCGGAAACAAGGACCAATCTTGTTGGCTCTATATTCAATTCGCTTAATGCATCCTTTAATGCCTGTAATATTCCAAAATTTCCACATCCTGGACACCATGCAATATCAATATTTTTTAGAGAAAATCTATCGTGCGTCATCTACCTTGCCTCCCGTATTTCTATAATATTTCCATCAGGGTCTTTAATAAAATAAATTTTTCGCTCATTTCGTTTGATAGTAATAATTTTAACTTTTTTACCACGAAGATGTTTAATGAAAAGTTCCCGGTTTTGCACCCTTAACCCAAAATGATGAATGCCATTACATTTATTAGAGTACAGTTTTTTGATTTTCTTATGGGGTTGAAAAATTTCCAATAGTAAGTCCTCAAATTTCAGTCGATAAAAACAACAAGTAGTATTGACTTTAAAAAGTTTCTTAACAATATTAGAGGAAAGATTCTCAGCCGAAATTAATCGGAAACCCAAATTTGTTTTATAAAATTTGATTAACCGTTCGGCATTATTGGACAAAATTCCAATATGGTCGCAGGAATAATTATTTGTGTTCACATCAAACCTCCTATGGCATTAGCAATTTCTTCTACGGTAAACGGTAATCCGTTGTATTTTAAGATTAGGTTCTTTATTTCAATTCCAAAGTCTTGTTTTAATAATTTTGCCATCTGCCCGGTTGCATTGTTTTCAACCATAATTAATTTATTAGCTTTTTTCAGATATTGCTGGGTAACAGGATGGATAGGGTGAACCTGACTGAAATGGAGCATCGCAACATCATCCGAGTTTATTACTTTAATTGCTTCTTTCACAATCTCATAGTTTGAGCCCCAGCATAATACGAGTATTTTATAATTTGGGGAGCCATAAAATTCAGGTTCAATTAGCTCCGCTTTTATAGACTTATATTTATTCATCAATTTATCCACCATCCGGGTGCGCAATTTCAGGTCTTCAGAGATATGTCCATCTTCATCATGGTGATGACAATCTGCATTGACAATGCCTTTACCATAGCCAGGTATTCCCCGCGGTGAGATCCCTGATTCCGTAATTTGGTAACGCTGATAATTTTCTATAGTTTCTATAATATAACTTTCAGTTTCACGACCTTCAAATGTGAATGGAACTACACTATAAAAGGAATCAATATAAAACTGGTCAGTTAGCACAAAAACCGGAACCTGGAATTTATCAGCAAGGTCAAATGCTTTTTTCGTTAGATAGAATCCCTGCTCGTAATTCCCTGGGGCAAAAATAATGCGTGGAAATTCTCCGTGTCCTGCATAAAGGGCAAGTTCAAGGTCTGCTTGTTCAGTGCGTGTGGGTAGTCCTGTTGCCGGACCGGGACGCTGGGCAAGGTGAATTACAATTGGGGTCTCCTGGATTCCTGCTAAACTTAACCCTTCGGTCATTAAATCAAATCCACCACCTGAAGTGGTAACCAGAGCACGGGCACCGGCATAAGAAGCACCGAGCCCCATATTCATAGCCGAAATTTCGTCTTCTGCCTGTTCGGTTATTATATCTAAATCTTTACCAACCCGTGCAAGGTAGGTCCAGACACCACTTGAAGGTGTCATCGGATATGCAGCAAGAAATTTTACTCCTCCAGCAATCGCACCGAGGGAAATGGCAGTGGAACCATCAATAATTTTTTCTTTGCGAACGCTTTCACTAAACTTGGTCGTAAAATTTGCTATTTTCAGTTTTTTAATCTCCTCAGCCTGTTCAAAACCGTATTTTGCCGCTTGAGTGTTTTTGGTTATTATTGTCTTGCCCTTGGCAAGAAAGTGTTTTTTAATAAGATTTGTTAGATTTTCAAATGGAATATTTATTAACCCAGCAAGCACACCAACTGCAATAATATTGGCAAAGACAGAATTTCCAAGTTCCTTTGCCACCTGCGAATAGGGAATGGTATATGACTTATAATTACTGATTGGAAATTCATTTAAGATGAATGTTTCGTTAGTGATGTGTTCCTTGTGGTGATGGAATGCCTTTTCTTTCAAAGGAATTAAAATATCAATTCTATCTATCGGTGCCCGTACCCGCTGGTTACTTATTCTTATTTGAGTTGAGTTTATTCCACCCCGGATTCGTGACATCAATTCACTCCAGGCGAAGGCATAAAGTCCTGATGATTGGGCAATTTTTACCAGGATTTCACTGACCGCATTTATCCCTTGTCCTGCCTCGCCCGAGATGACGATTGAGAGATTAGTTTTAGACATTATACCTTAGAATTTTTTAAATTTACTATTTGGTGCACCACAGACCGGGCAGTATTCAGGTGGTTTTCCAATATGGGTAAAACCACAGATAGGGCAGATGTATATTTCTTTAATATCTATATCTTTGCCTTTTTCCGCACTTGCTTTCGCATCTGTATACATCTTCATATGAATTTTCTCTGCTTCAAGGGCATAATGGGTTGATTGTTCAGCACCTTTTTCATTCTGAAATTTAGCAGTATTATTGAATACCGGATACATCTCTTCAACCTCGTATGTCTCGCCATCAATACCGGTCTGGAGATTATCCGGTGTCTTTTTTATTATTCCTAAGTTTCTTGCATGGTTTGTGGCATGTACCTGTTCGGCATAGGCAATTGCCTTGAAGAGCCTTGCAATATTGGGCATTCCTTCTTTTTCTGCAATTTCGCTGAAGATCAGATATTTCATATGTGCCATTGATTCTCCAGCGAACGCTTCCAATAATGCTTTCTCAGTCATTTTTTTCATTTTAACCTCCCTTATTTGCGTTGCAAATTCACGGATTCATACGGATAAAGACGCGGATTCAGACGGACGCTACTCAACTTTTATTTCCTGTGAATTCTGCCATAAGCCGTGGATATTGCAATAGGAGAACGCAATAATTGTGCCTGATTTTTCAGTCTTAAAAGTCAAGGTGGCTTCCGGATGGGTATATACCGTGCTTGTATTCGGACCATTTGTTGATGCGCCGTGCGCCATAAATTCAAATTTGCCAATCTGATATGGAAATTTTTCACCTTCTGGATGAAAATAGACATCAATCCAGGCAATATGATGTTCGGTTGTATTGGGATGAGCGATTTCTTTACCGACACTCACGGTAACCTTAAAATTTTCGCCTTTTTTTACTTTTTGTGGTGCCTCAATTACCGGCACATGCTTCTCTTTTTTCCAGTCAGCAGACTGGAATAAGGTGTTAAGGTCTGTCATAATTCCTCCTTTTTCAACTCATTTAACCAATTTATTATTTTTTCTCTTATCTGGTCTCTCACCTTGCGAAAGACCAATAATTTCTTTTCTTCACTACCCGAGGCCAATGCCGGGTCTTCAAATGGCCAGTGGAGACGCATCGCAATACCCGGGAATACCGGACATTTTTCTTTTGCATCATCACAAACCGTTATGATATACCCGAAATGCTCGCTCAAAAAATCAACTGCGGATTTTGATTTCTGATTTGAAATATCTATACCAATTTCTTGCATTACCTTTATTGCGAGTGGGTGGACCTTGGTCGGTTCAATCCCGGCACTATAAACATCAAATTTATCCCCTGCAAGGTTTTTCAAAAGACCCTCTGCCATCTGGCTTCGGGCAGAGTTATGATAGCATAAGAACAGGACTTTGGGTTTCCTCATTATCTAATCCCTTTTCGTAATTCCTGTAGCAATGTAGAGCAAATCTTTGAGTTTGTTTATTTTTATTGTAAGGCTAAAGCCTTGCCCTACAAGGCGTGGGTCTGCAAGACTGGAGCCCTGCTCTACTTGACGAGGGTCATCGGTTCGCCACAGCATACTAATTCACCGCCGCCAACTTCTTTCACCTCAACTACATTACCACATATTTCGCATTTAAAAACCTGACCTACTTTGGTGACATTAGGCATTTTTACCTCCTTTTTTAAAAATTTACCCATTTATTTTTATCTTTTTATCGCCTTTTTGAGCCTTTTTTAGACATTCTTTACATATTCCCTTAAAATACCCATGCACCTCCTCAATTTTGTGTCCACCAATGCTTTTCTTATTTTCATTCCCAAGGGGACAATTTATATCAATGTCGTAAATTTTGTGGCAACTGTTACAATAGAAATGGTGATGGGATGTCAGGTTAGGATCATAATGTATGTCCATTCCCGTAATTGTCAAAGCATTGAGCATTTTTTTGTTATGCATCGCATTCATTGTGTTGTAAACTGTAGTCATTGAAATTACTGGTAGTTCATCTTTTAGTTCGTTATATATCATTTCTACACTCGGATGTTTATACCTAAATTTATAAAGAGTTTCCAATATCCTGATTCGCTGGAAAGTAGGTCTTAAACCAACCTTCTTTAATGTTTCTTTAATTTGTTTTAAGTTTGAAATCATTTCAATCATATAATTATTATAATCAAACTTTAGACAATGTCAAGGGGGCAAAGGTTAAAGGTATCAGACTATCAGAAAATCAGGTTATCGGGAACACATCGTAATGTAATACATATTTCCATTTTACATATATTTTTGGAATTGCCAGGTCCGAAATAAAAAAACGACCAAATTACATAAATCTCTCAAACCTATCTCTCTTTGCCTTGCATATCGGGCAGACCTCGGGTGGTGATTCACGGGCGCATAAATAGCCACAGACCCTACAACGCCAGACTGGATAGGGGAGAGGCTCGGCGATTTTTTGCGGGAGTGGTTTAGCCTTTTTTCTCTTTTCTTCTGGTGGTCTCCTTTCCGGTATTGATTGTAACTGCATTTCACCCTTAAGAACCTTTTCTGAAACATATAATCCACAATAACAGGCACCATATTCAAGTATATCTGCATCCCGATAGTCACAGGGGCAGATAATATCTAAATCATCTTCTTTTCTGCCTGATGCCAATCTACAGGGACAGGCTTGATAGCCATAACGCCTTTGGTTGATGATTAATGATTTTACGAGTTGTTTTGTAAAATCTATATCAGGATTGAGGTGATAACCACCCTCCTCTGCCTCTTTGTTTAATCGTTTATATAATTGTTCAATCTCTACTTCTGCAATATTTTCTTTACTATCAGCCATAGAACCTCCTGAATATATTTAGATGAATGTCACCCCAGGTAAATTTTTAAAATGTGGATCAGAGGTAACTAATTTACAATTTTCGTTTTTCGCTGTGGCATAAATGACTGCATCAGCCATAGGAAGTGAATACTTTAAACTCAGTTCTGCAGCAGTACGGGCAATTTCAGCAGTTAAATCAACAATCTTTGTCTTTATCATCAGCGCATATATGATAAGTGCATCGCTTTCTTTTCTTTCCTGACGAACCTTTTTATAAACCTCGTACAGAATGATTGTTGGAGTAATAATCTTGCTCGGTTTTAGTAAATACTTTTCATAATCTTGTGCCTTTGGTCCATCAATGAGATATTCAATCCAGCCAAAGGAATCAACAATAATCATAGTCTTTCCCTATCCTCGCGCAACCCATCTTTTTTTACACCCTTTAGAAATCCACGCATCTCCTTGATATTTATCTCGGGAATGAGAATTATTAGTCCATCCTTAGTTATAATCTGTAATTTTTGTCCTTTTTTTAATCCCAACGGCTCCCGCAATTTCTTAGGTATCAAAATTTGATATTTAGGCGACAAAACTGTCTCCATGTAAACCTCCTTCTCATCGAACAATATATTGTATGCCAAATTTATAATTTGTCAACTGCTATCTTTACTGCGCCTCTCCGTCTTTCTCATTCTTGATGGATTTTGTCACGAAGTGTAACTGGAGGATTTATCGTGCAATAAAAGGTTTTAAATTTCAAGGGACCCTCACCTTTATCCTCTCCATTTTTAAGTGAGAGGGGAGGGGCGAGGATTAGGGCTTATTCAATTTTTAGTTTAATGTAGAATATTGAAAATCTGCTATTCTATCCAATATTGGGAATTTAAGCTTCAAAAGTGGAGAGGAGTCAGCTATCTTTACTGCAATAGCTCCTTTATTTCTTTCTCTTTAAACCCTATGATACATCTTTTATCATCTATTACAATTGTCGGAAAGGATAAGGCGGGATTCCATTTTTCAATCTCTTTTTTGACTTTCTCTTTCTCTTCACCTTCAAGCAAATCAACATCAATGTAAGAGTATTCCACACCCAGTTCATTCAACAAATTTTTTGTCTTTCTGCACCAGATACAGGTGCTTAAGGCATAGAGAAAAATCTTGCCTTTGTTTTTGCCTGCAACATATTTTATATGTTCGGTCAATCTAACCTCCTCTAAATTGGTTAAGTTACCCAAAGATTAAATGGCGGTAGCTGAAAAAGTCAATTAGAGCAACAACCTGTCATGCTGAATTTATTTCAGCATCTCTTGAGATTCCGAAACGAGTTCGGAATGACATTCTGAATTAATAAACCGGAAGCATAGATAAAGGACTTTTTCAGTAACCGCAAATATCCCACTAATCACGAGTTACTATATATCCGATAACCATACCACCATCTATGCCCATTAACCAAAAACCATTAGTTTAAATTCCAAATCCCAAGCACCAAATCCCAAGAAAATCCCATACTCAAAACAATTACCAATTACCTTTTGACGATACAGGCAGCAACAACGTACAACGCCTAACCATTGACTTCAAAAAATTTAGGGATTTAGGCATCCTGATTTTCATCAGGACAGGTTTTGGACTTTTAGGTATTTTAGAAATATCCAGCATCCCAGCCCAAGTCCATTTACTATTACTTATCCTCTTCTATTTCTTTCAAATATTTCTCTGGATTTTCCTCAAATGCCTTTTTGCATCCCGGGGCACAGAAGTAATACTTCTTGCCCTTATATTCAGTTGTCCATTTTGCGGTCTTCTCTGAGACCAGCATCTTGCAGACCGGATCTGTTGCCATAATTACCTCCTTTCGCTTTGCTTCGCAAAGCCCGTAAATTCACACGGATAAATTTTTCAAAACGTCCAACTCAAAACGAATCATAAATTCTAAGGACAACCAACAAATGCCCCTAAAATTTAGGTATTTAGGCATCCTGATTTCCATCAGGACAAGTTTTTGGACTTTTAGGTATTTTAAAATATCCAGCATCTTAACCCCAACCCACTACCCATCATAGTCCTTTATTTTTGGTGTGTATCTCTTCAAAATCAACGACAGACTCACCACCGTCACTGAACTCATTGCCATTGCTAAGCCGGCGAACTCGGGTTTGAAGGTAATCTTGAAAAATGGATATAGAATGCCGGCAGCAACAGGAATCAATATTATATTATAGAAAAATGCCCAGAATAGATTCTGTTTTATTCTTGCCATCACCTTTCTTGCAAGTTGAATGGTTGCTACAACATCGGTCATTTTATTTTTGACCAATACGACATCACCGCTTTCTATTGCTATGTCTGTGCCACTACCTACAGCAATTCCTAAATCTGCCTGGGCAAGTGCTGGTGCATCGTTTATTCCATCACCAACGAATGCCACTATTTCACCCTCATTTTGTAATTTTTTTATTTCATCTGATTTATTCTGGGGTAATATTTCGGCTATGAATCTCTCAATCCCGAGTTCATTTGCAACTGCTTCTGCGGTCTGTTTATTATCACCGGTGAGCATTACCGGTTTGAGGTGCATCTTCTTTAAATATGCTATTGCCTGTTTTGCCTCGGATTTAATTATATCAGAAATGGCAATTGCGCCGATGAGTTTTTTATTAAAACCAACAAAGACCAGGGTTTTGCCTTTATTTTCAAGTTTCTTTATCTCATTTTTTATATCTTCAGAAATTGTTATCCCATTCTCTTGTAGAAAATTTTTACTCCCAACAATTGCGGGTTTTCCTTCAATAAATCCTTTTATTCCTTTACCTTCTACTGTTTCTGTATTTTGCGGCTCAACCAATTCTATTTTCATCTCTTTTGCCTTATGCACAATCGCCTCAGCAAGGGGATGAAGAGAATTTTTTTCAAGTGACCCGGCAATTCTTAACGCTTTTCTCTCTCTACTCTCTACTCGCTCCTCGCTACTTTCAATTATCTCTGTTACTTCCGGCTTTCCCATTGTCAGCGTTCCAGTTTTATCAAAAACCATGGTTGTAATTTTTTCCGCAATTTCAAGTGCTTCGCCATTTTTGATCAAAATCCCCAATTCTGCGCCCCTGCCAATTCCTACAGTCATTGCAGTCGGCGTAGCAAGACCTAACGCACAGGGGCAGGCAACGACCAGAATAGAAATTAAGATGCTCAGTGCAAAATGCAATGATGAACCGAAGCCAAAATACCAGAGGGTAAAAGAGACGATAGCAATACCCAAAACAACTGGAATAAAATAACTCACCACCTTATCCGCAATTTTCTGTACCGGCGGCTTTGAGCCCTGGGCTTCCTCAACGAGTTTGATAATCTGCGATAATAAAGTTTCTTTTCCAACTTTTGTAGCACGGAATTTTATCACGCCATTCTTGTTTATCGTTCCACCAATCAATGTATCACCTTTTCTCTTCAATACGGGTATCGGCTCGCCCGTGATCATAGATTCATCAACTAAACTCATTCCCTCAATAACTTCTCCATCCGTTGCTATCCGTTCTCCAGGTCTTGAGATTATTATATCACCGACCTGGACTTCATCAACTGGTATTTCAGTTTCAACATTATCTCTTACCACGATCGCTGACTTTGGCTTTAATCCAATCAACTTCTTAATCGCCTCAGAGGTTCTACCTTTTGCCTTTGCCTCAAGATACCGCCCAAGAGTTAAAAATGTTGCAAGCAGGACCGCGGTTTCATAAAACATAAAGTGTTTGTTTAAGATTATGTTAAAAGTTCCCATTACACTTGCAATATATGAAACACCAATACCCATTGAATACATCACATCCATATTTAGAGATTTATTTTTTAGTGCCTGGAATCCCGCTTTGAAGATGGGCGCGCTGATATAAATAAAGGTAGGGGTTGAGATTGCAAACAGCAAATAGTGTATGGGGAATTGGATATGATGCATTGGAATATACATCAAAACCATCAAAGGAATGCCGATGATAAAACCGATTATAAACTTACGCTTTTTCGCATTGAGGTCTTTCTGCCTTAATTCTTCTTCTTTCCTTAGGTCTATCTCTTCAGCAAGTCCCAGAAACTGATAACCAGATTCTTCTATCGCCTTTTTTATTTTATTTATGTCAACAATTGCCGGGTCGTAAGTAACTGCTGCCTTCTCAGTTGCCAGATTCACTACTACATCAATTGTGCCATCAAGATTCTTTAATGAATTTTCCACTGTGCTCACACACATTGCACAGTGCATTCCACCAACTTTTATGATTTTCTTTTCTGGCATTCTAATTCTTCTTTCCTTTATGCAAGTATGCAAGGCTAAAGCCTTGCCCTACGGGTAGCGGATTCTTTTGCAAGGTTAAAGCCTTGCCCTACGGGTAGCAGATTCTTTTGCAAGGCTAAAGCCTTGCCCTACGTTTTTATGTCTTGCGAATTAGAAATTTCAAAATACCACCGTTTTTCTCAACACTTAAGAGTTCATTGCCGGTTCGCTTGCAGAATGCCTTTATGTCTTCTTCTGCAGCAGGGTCATCAGCGAGAAGTTCAAGAATTTCGCCTGATTTTAGTTTATCAAGTGCCTGTCTGGTCTGAAAGATTGGCTGAGGACAGAATAGCCCCACACAATCAACAACTGCAGTCGGGTTGGGTGCCATTTTTTCTAAATGCAAATCCCCTTCCATCCCCCTTTACAAAAGGGGGATAAAGGGGATGGAAATATAATTGGACCTATATTTCTTCAAGCAGCGTGGAAAATGTATCGTGGTGTTCTTCTTCGTCGGTCAAGATACCCTCAAACAGTTTGCGTGTTACCTCATCACCTTCTTTTCGTGCTTTTTCAATTATCTCTTTATAGAGTTTAATTGCTCCTTCCTCGTCCTTTTTATCTTGTTCGATCATCTCTTTAAGAGTATTTCCAACATTTATCGGTTCTGGTTTTGTTGTGGGCTTGCCACCGAGATAATTCAATCTTTCCGCAATCGCTTCAGCATGTTTCATCTCGGTAATTGAAATTTTTTTCAATTCGTCTTTAACGGCAAATCCCTTGATACCTACCCATTGGACATGTTGCCACATATATTGAATGGCAACCTGAAGTTCACGGGCAATCGCCCGATTCATTAAATCAAGAAGTTCTTTTGAAGCCATATTTTCTCCTTTCTACTTTTTTGTAGTTTTTTTCTTTTTAGGGACCATTTCGGTTCCACAGCAGATAAGGGGATGCGCCTCGGTACAGCCACAGACATTGTCTACTGTGACTGACAGACCGCAAACCTTACATACATATTTCGCACCTTTCTTTATCGTTGCTTTTTTTATTTTTTTCATAATTTCCTCCTTGTAGATATATTACACAATACCTCTCCCCCTGTGGGAGAGGGTAGGGGTGAGGGGTAATTCATTATCCTATTAAAAATATTTTAGTCTCTTTAGCATGATAGTAAATATATCTTATTGTGAACTTAAGACCTTTTCGGCGAAAAGAGTCTCAGGCAACGCCCCTTCAAATTGGATATTTTCATTGACCACTGTTTTTGGCACGGCAAAGACATTATAACGCTGACTCAGATGTGGAAATTCCTGGGCATTTATCGTCTCCGCAGTAATGAGTTGATTTTCCATAGCAAATTTAAATGCAGTTACCGCAGCCTGGGGACAATATGGGCAAGTCAGGGTTACAAATACACGGATATGGATGGGCTTGGTCAAAGTTTTCAATTTCTCTTTTACCTCAGCATTCAACCCTGTATCTCGCGAAGAAACAAATTTGATTGTTTCGATCAATGTGGAAAATTCATAGCCGGCAGGCATCCCAAAGAATCTTATTCCATAATCAATATCACCTTCAATGACATTGGCAGGAATTTTATCAATTTTGTATTTTTCAACCTTATCTTTATCCTTCAAAAAGTCATACACCTCAATCTTGAGTTTATCACTCAAACCCGCGAGTTCCTCCATCAGAATTCTGTTGTCTTTGCAATTTTCGCACTCAATTGTGGGCATAACGATAGGCGATTCCTGGGTGAAGACAACAAGTTTAACCGGCTCTTTGAGTCCTTCAAAGACTTTTTTTATTTCATTCTTTACATTATCATCAAGCAAACTCATTCCTTCCTCCTTTCATTCTTTTTTCCGCAATGCGGGCATTTTTCAAATTTAATATTGAAAAGTTTTCTACACTCAGGACAGATTATCAATTCTACATTGCAGTTTGTACAGAAAATTGGTTCAAAGCATTTCATCAACAATTCACTATCACAGAATGGACATTTACACTTTTCCGGCATTTTTCTGCTCCTTCTTTTTTAAATAATCTTCAATTGCCTTATGGAGCGCATCAGCCCCAAGATTAGAACAGTGCATTTTATTGGGTGGCAGACCACCAAGTTCCTGGGCAACGAGTTCGTTGGTAATCTTTAGCGCCTCTTCTATCGTCTTTCCTTTTGCCATTTCACTTACCATTGAAGATACTGCAATTGCTGCACCGCAGCCAAAGGTTTTAAACTTAATGTCAACAAGTCGGTTATCCTTTACCTTTATGTAAAATGTCATCATATCACCACAGACCGGATTGCCTACTTCACCAATTCCATCCGCATCCGGAATTTCGCCAACATTCCTTGGATGCTGGAAATGGTCCATTACTTTTTCAGAATAGAATGGCATTTTCACCTCACTTTCGTTCGGTCAAATCCGAAATGCGAATATCTAAATTCTAAACTAATAAGAAAAGTTTGAAATATTGAATAATTGTAGTTTGGAATTTGCTTCGGATTTCGTATTTCGAATTTAGAATTTACCATTAGTATAATGGCGTGAACTGGGCGTCTGCCCAGAATTCTTCTTTTAATATATTCATCTGTTTTGTAATTGCCTCAAGATGTTTCTCTTCCCATTTTTGGAGTTGACCAAAAAGTTCTTTTGCAGTTGGGTCATCAGATTCTTCTTTCATTTTTCGGTAGAACTCTATTGAATTTGATTCTAAGAGTGCCCCGATGCTCAATGCAGACATCTCAAAATGTCTTTCTTTTATGCGTGTTTTAATCTCCTCGGTGAATATTGGACTTTCACCTATAAAACTTGATGGTGTTCCGAGTTCGATCTTGGATAACCAATCATTATCTTTCAAAATATGTTCGTATTGACGTTTTAATTCGTTAAAATGCTTAATTTCATCTTGAGCGAGTGTTTTAAAAACTTCTTTGCCCTTGGGGTCTTCGGTCTTTTCCGCCGCAACTTTATAAAATTCAATACCATTCAACTCTGTTTGCATTGCAATCTTTAATCCTTCAAGCGCCTTTTTTACTTCCATATAACCTCCTAATTTCTCTCTCCTTCCATTGTGAATTCTCTTATACCAAACCAGAAACCGGTTTGTTCAATATGGTCAATCTCAGCCTGGATTAAATCATAGTGGGATTCTTCCATTTCAATTATTCGGTCAAAAATTTTAACCGCTTCCGGGTCATTGAGATGTTTTTTATTTTCATTATAAAATTCTATAGACCTTTTTTCTAAATCCAGTGCTGTCTTCAATGCGGAAAGCTCATCCATACCCTCTTCGCCCTTGGTTCTATCAATATTTCTTATCATCGGCGCAATCTTTTCAATTGTTGATTCCGGGATATTTTCGCATACCCAGGTTCGGTTGCACATAATACTATCAAGTTCTTTCTCAAGGACATCCATATGTAGATATTCATCCTTTGCAAGCCTGATAAACATATTTTTGCCGGTCGGGTCTTTTGTCTTGAACGCAAAATCAAGATAACTTACAATACCATTTTTTTCTATTTTAATACCAGTTTTAAGGATTTCCACTGCCTTTTCCATTTTCACTCCTTTATCTTATAATACATACTTTTGACACAAAGTCAAGCGAAAGGTTAAGCCTAATTAGTAATGACTTCAATATTGTAATAATTTCAAACTATTTTAAGGACAATCTCCGGTGTTCAAGCATCAACTCATTGACTTGTGCCTGGAGAAATTTTTTTAGGTTTACGCCCGCGAAATCCCTTAGCTTTTGGGGATTTCCAGGAACTTCCGCCACTTTCTCATTGATGGTCTCTTTTACCATCGCTTCCATTGGACTGGCGCTTTCTTATTGTTTTTCATTCATATTCTTTTTTTATATCAATTTTTTAATTTTTTTCAAGCACTTTATACACTACTTTTATCTTACCTCCCGCTTTTATAAAGAGGTTACACCTATACCCTTGAATTCATCAAGAATTGGATTATTGATGATGATGTGAGTCATAATGGGGCGTGAAAAAATAGACAAGGAGATACGGAGAAAGGGAGAAATGGAGACAAGAAACTGGATGATATCAGTATTACGGCGATGGCGAAACCAAGACGATTCAATTTGCAATGCCACAGGTGAACTCGCCCTATTGCCGGTTCTTTGTGCGGGCATGGTTGGATAACTTTATAAAAGTTGACGACATCAGTGATTACTTCACCATCCAGCTCAATGCCCCTTATGACCTTTATGCCTTTGCAGTTGATGAATCAAAAGTCGGGTTAGACTGGCGGTGTGGAACACTTTTAAATTTTGAGGTATGGAGAATGAAATCCGGTGAAAGTTGGCAGATGATTGCTCAAGGTTATTGGGGACCAGGGTCAAAGAGTTTTTATGATGAGACTGTTGAGCGAAATACGACCTATTATTACAAAGTCCGAAGTTATGGTATATTTCAGGGACAAAAGTATTATTCTGACTTTTGTGCCCCAATTTCAGTTACTACACCCTTGCTCAATGCACCTTATCACGAACTCCGTGTCCATTCACCGGCCTCGGATAGGATTGTTGTGCAATTTCAGGATAAGTCAAATTATGAGACAAATTTTGAGGTCTGGCGCAGGTGTCCACCAACTGGCGAGCCCTGGCATATTGAAACAACATTACCTGCTCAACCGAGTTCCGGCAACTGGGTAACCTGGATTGATTACAATGTCAAACCTGAGAGTACCTATCTCTATCGGTGCAGGGCATATACGAGCACACCACCAGCCGGCTATTCAGCCTATACTGGAGTTTATGGGGCAACGGTTGCGCCTCACTTAAAGACATCCCGCGATTCTGCAACTGCATATCAGCCAAAGGTCTTGTATGACCCAGATAATCATCGCTATCACATGGCTTATGGATTAGAGAGCCTATTAGTCGCCTCAAGGTCAACCGATGGGTTAAACTGGGAAGGGCCTATTACTGCCTGTTATTGGGGACAGGAGATGTATGAAACGGATGCGGGATTTTGTCAATTAGATATTCGTGAAAATGGTTTACCTGTGATGGTTTTTTCATATAGAAATCGGAAGCGATATCCACCTAATCCACTGTGGTATAGCACAATCCACTTTGCCTATTTTAACCCGGATAGTAGCGATTGGCTTGATTCAGTATGTATTTTTAGAGGAGAGTTTTATCAAAATGAAGCACCGCCTTTTCATCCATTTACGGCGCAGATAGTGATGGATACAGTGCATGTAATATTTATTTTGGGTAGCCACATTTATTACACACAGTTGCGTTGTAATTTTGAGACTGGAAAATATGACGCCACTACCCCAATACTCTTCGACACTTCCTTTGCATACGGTTATCCGGCGATGGATAAGGATGAATCTGGGAATTTGTATGTTGCGTGGCGTTCGGATTATACTAAAATCCATTATCGTGAGCGTATCAATGGAAATTGGTCAGATGTTGAAGAAGCACCTGGGTTGGAGATAGGAAATTGGATTTCCCATTTATCATTAAAGCGAATAAATAATAAAACCTACCTTCTTGTTACTGAGGCAATGTTTGATGATGCACCAGATTATTGCCTTACCCTCCGGGTAAAAGATAGTGGGGGTTGGCAACCCGAGCCCGAGCATATAATTGGTGATGAGAGTATGCCCTGTGGTGCCGGGCAGATCATAAGTGAGGGGGTCATTCTTTATCACCGATGTGTAAATAATAACTGGGATATTTACTATTCAGAAAGATTGGCGAGTGGTTGGTCAGACCCAATCTGTGTGAAAAATACCCCGGCAAAGTCAAAGTTTCCACAGGGTTGTTTTGATGGCGAGAATATTTGCTTAATCTGGACCGAGGGTGATGCGGCGCCTTATACGATTGATACTGCAAAGATAAGGGTCATACCCCAATTAGAGATTGTCTATCCCACTACTGAAGAAATTTTGGGTCAGCGTCTGCGTGTAGGTCTGCCGCTTTTAATAAAATGGGTATCTTCGGATAATGTTGGTGTAGTAAAACACAGGGTTTATTATAGCCTTGATAATGGGACAACCTATAACCAGATTGGTGGGGATTTATCAGGTACTACTTATGAATTAAACTGGACTGTGCCAGATACACTCGTTTCGGGATTGAAGATAAAGATAGAGGCTTATGATGGTGCAGGGATGTCCTGTGCAAAAGAGGTTGGACCATTTACGACCACGAAAGAATTGGTATTCAATCCCAATTTTGAGGAGGTTTCGGAGGATAAACCTTATTTGTGGACGCCTTATGGCACAGGTGATTTATTTGAGGCGGACTGGCAAGAGGTTCAGAATGGGCAGTTTTCGGCGCATATTAAAAGAAGTGCTTCAGCAAGTTATTTTGGTTTTTATCAACAAAAGATTCCGGTTGAGCCGAATAAATTATACTGGCTTCAGGGTTATATAAAAACAGAAGCAAGTGCCGGTTATGCGAATTTAGCATTTGGTGTCTGGCATCAGCATCCAGATACAAACCACCATCGGGACTTTGGGAATGTCTCAGGAAACACTGATTGGACCTATGTCTGTGATAGTCTTACCACTCGTCCCTATGAGGATACAATTCGGGTGATGATGTTTGGCAATCCTGCATTTGTGGGTGAAGCCTGGTTTGATAATCTGAATCTTTTGATTGATACAATTCCGCCGCAGGTGATTGTCTCTTATCCTAATGGTGGTGAGAGTTTGCTTGTGGAACAGAAGATAAATATTTGCTGGTATGCAGCGGATAATGTAAAGATAGGAAGGATTGATAGTGTTTTATATTCAACGAATGCTGGACAGACTTGGAATGTGATTGCGGTGAATTTGCCCGCAACCACAGTTTCTTACGAGTGGACTGTGCCTGAATGGTGCGAGCAATATAAAATCAAAGTTGTTGCATCAGATGCCAGTGGCAATCGGTCAAGGGATGAATCGGATGGGGTCTTTGGGACAAGGTATTTTACCTATTCAGGGTTTGAATATACCGACCCTGGGTGTCTTGAGAATGTGATTGTGGGTAGTCAGGGTGTAATTAATACCGGGGCGATAAGGGTAAGTGGTGGCATGAATGGTTGCCTGCCTCATACGGGTAATTTTATGTATAAAATTTATGGGACAGACACCGCATCAGCTCAAAATAGTTATGTGATCTTCAAGGTCTTTCCGTATGATTTTGTCGTGCACGATTCTACCTATTTCTCATTCTGGCTTTATATTGAAGATGCACCAACCGATTCTGGTCATATCTGCTTAGATGCCTATACAAAGGACGGCGAGATTTTGCGAAATTGGAATAGATTTGGTTATGTGTTAGACCAAACCGGACAGAAGATTCATCCGGCAGTGCATAAAGCACCAAAAGGCGAGTGGTATCAGTATGTCTTTTCTTTTAATCCGGCAGTAAAAGAAACAATTGACTATCTGGTTTTGATTTATGATGACCATCAGAATACAGAGACTGGTTATTTTGAAGGGTATATTGATGATATAGAAGTTCTTGATAGTTTTCCAATTCCCAATACCTGGCATTGTGAAAAGTTTCCAACTGACCCAACTTATGGTGACCCGAACTTCAATATGAACTTTGTTGCCCAGGGCGATTCGGTAAGGCTAATCATTGACCCACAGGGTGATGGGGGTGAAAAATTCGGGGCTTGACAATTGGCAAATCTGATGTATAATACAGTTAGATTTGGTTATTGGAATTTGAGAAACCGATACTTGAGTCTTAAGTGTTAGAAATGCGGTTTTTAAAAAAGAGAAGCGGGAAATTCGGTTTTTCTAAAAGAGCAAATACCAGATTGAAAAGTAAAACCTGTTAGAGACACCTTCCTGAAGTGGCGGGTATTCTCTAATGAAGTAAAGATTGGACAATGAATTAAAGGGAGGTAGGAAATGCAGAAATTTTTGATTGTTTTGATGGTCAATAGTTTAAGACTACTAATGGCGGATGATTTTTATTTTCCATTAGCCGTGGGTAATCGTTGGGAGTATGACAATGGATTTTCAATAACGATTGTTAAAGAATTTCAAAAGGGCGATACAACTTTTTATGGTTTCACAAGTTATCCCTGGCCTGATTCTTTGCCCCAGGATATTTGGGATTCGGCATATACCTGGCAGGATTTTACGAATAACTTTATGGCACAGGTGCCCAGTGGTTTTATTATGAAAGATACCCTCGGTGGCTTAGCAACGACGATGTTGAGAGCTCCGATTGCCGTAGGCCAATCCTGGCAAACACCGATTGAAACAATAACCCATTCTGAGCCGATTGAAGTAGAATTTAAATGTATAGGTAAAGAAAATGTAACTGTGCCCGCAGGCACATTTGCAAATTGCTGGAAGGTGAAAACCCAATTTGAGAAAGAAGATACATTGCTGGGCAATTACACGATAATTCAATATATCTGGTTTGCCGATGGCGTAGGGATGGTTAAGGACTCTTTAGCAATACCTGAACGTATTGAGATTAGAACGACAAGATTAGTCAGTTATCAGTTGCAATGAATATAATAATCTTTAATTTTATTTTTTTAACTTTTACCCCTAATAATCAAGTTTGGCGGAGTGAACCGATTTTTGTTGTGCCGAGTGCTTATGTGCTTGAGCAAAAGGCGTTGACTTGGAATTTCCCTTTTCATCTGCGCTACGGACTTAATAAAAATGTTGAACTTTTATCCGGGGCGTTATGGTATACTGCAAAAGGCGATTATTGGAATTATTATGGTGCTTTTGGTTTCAAGTTTGGCTTATGGGATGATTATCACGGCAATCCTATTGGTGTTGGTACTGAAATTGAAGCGAAAGGCTGGGGCTCTATCTCGGGTCGTTATCTTGCTGGTCTGCGGGGGTGTTTAGTTTTGAGTAAACATTTAGGGCAGATAATTACCTTGCACGCCTTTGCCAATTATGGCTGGAATAATTTTGGTAAGAGTTTGGGGCCTTTAGATTTCTATCTTGATAAAATGAAATTAAAGATTGTGCCAATGTTGGGATTTGGATTACAAATACGATTGAGTGGGGATTTATGCCTGATGGGTGAGGGGATTTATTCACAAGGGGAATTTTATCAATTGGGGGAGAAAATATGGAAAAAAGAGAACCTTTTTGCATATGGAATTGGTATGGGTCTTAGAGTAAATATTGTAAAACAGAAACCCGGTTATTTTAGAGGGGGTATCTGTTTTGCACCAAGACAAGCGTTCACTGAGTATAAGATGCAGACTGAAATGGTTGAACACGGTAAGGTGAGGAGTTTTCGTAATTTACCATGGGGGTGGCATAAGATTTATTTGGGCTTCAGTTTGATGATAAAAGGGGGTAGAGAATGAAGTGGTTCTTTTATATATGGACATTATTTTTTATAAGTTGTTGGGGCTTGCCGGATATGCTTCAGGAGGTTATTCAACCTCCTTCTCCCGAGGAGATGATTGGCTGGGTGAATTATCCTGATGTTTTCCCAAACTGTATGACTGATGATTTGCAGGGGAATATCTGGATGGGTGGTGAAGTCAACGGAACCGAAGGGTTATTTCGCTTTGATGGGAAAAACTGGCAAAGAATACCGGCGAGCGTAATTGGTATAAGTGAACCGGTTATTGTAAGTGATGTCTATGGCGCAGACAATGGCAAAGTTTATGTTGGCTTCAAAGACAAAGGATTTGCAATTTATGATGGAACTGTGTGGAAAGTTTATAACAAACAATCTGGATTAGTTAGTGATTCGGTAACGGTAATTAGAATTGATAAAAGTAGTAAAATCTGGATTGGAACTATAAGGGGTATAATGCAATACGACGGTGTAAAGTGGGATACATTCACCGTAAATAATGGTTTGCCCGATAATTACATGATTACAGTGGAAATAGATGGAGATAACAATGTTATATGTCTCACACCAAAAGGTTTCGCTCAATTCGATAGGACGGTGAAATTTTGGATACCCAATTCACCTTCGACCGGTGATTCAGTTACCTATTTTTCGGGTGTGATTTGTGATAGAACTGGCGTAATATGGACTGGTCTATCTAAACCAGAACCTTATTACTTAATTTTTTATAAGTTTATTAACGGAATTTGGAAAAAAGAGCAAATTGACTACTTAGCTTGTAGTCCAGGTAAGTTCGCTTTTGATACAAATAATGATCTTTGGCTTGATCCAAATTTAGGCATTGTAAAATATTCACAAGGGAATATTACAGAATATCATAGTTATAATCAAGGAGGATATAGTAATGCGGGAAATTCAGGGTTATTAGATGAATATGTAAAAGGAATTTTCATTGACCGGCACAATAACAAATGGTTTCTTACACTTTCAGGACTTAGTAAATTTGAGTTGGATTAAATTGAAAAGGGGAATTATGAAAAAATTATTGATTGTATTCATTATGTTATTGCCTTGGTGTTGTGTAAATGGGTATTGGGGCAATACTCATGGCCGAATTACAATAAAAACAACATACCTCTTAAATAATGCAAATTATTCTGGCTATGCTAAATATGTTCACTATAACATTTTCAACGAACGCGTTAATTTCCCTTATTCCACTACTTTTCAGTATCCAGACAGTGCTCCATCCAATATGTGTCTCTGGGGCACAGAGGTCCATCCGACAATGAAAGTGCAGCAGACTACGGTTGGATATTTGATAGACCGGTTGCCAGGTAGTTTTGTTCTTGGTGATACAATTAGATGTTGGGCAAATGAAAATGGACTTAAGGATATCACAGGCACACTCTTTACAATCGGCGCAATTATTTGGTTTTGGGGTGGCGGAATAACTTCTGGCGAAGCACTGAGTTCTGGGGTATGGGGATTGATTGGTTCATCGGTTTTCACTGTAACTGATAAGACAAATTATCCAGACCACAAATATGCCCAGAATCTTGCAGTTAGTGCGATGTGGCCAGATAATTTTGCAACTTTTGGTAACAAAAATACCATTTACCTCGGATTCTGCCCATTAGCCCACGGGCGTAGCACATCGCCGCAGACTTTTTGGACAATTGGTCATGCGCATAATATATGCGAAGAGTATTACAATTGGGCAAAACAAGAATGGAATTCTGGTAATAGAACACAGGCTTTGCGCTGGTTAGGACGAGCATGTCATTTTATTCAGGATGGTGTTCAACCCAATCATCGCGCGCCTGCCGGGCTTTATGGATTAATGGCGCAAATTGGTCATGGCTGGTATGAGGATACGTGCGATGTTGTAGCGCTTTCGGAAACTCAATTTTATCCCAATTCAGCTGCATTAAATCCCAATTTTGATGTGAGTGATAAAGTTGTTGATCTTGGGAATACTGCCAGGGGTTATCTTTATTTCTGCGATGGCTTGCCCACCTGGGCATCCTGGATGTGGGGTGGCCATAATGACCAAAAAACAATGGTCGCAAAAGCAATGATGCCCCTTGCTTGTAAATCTACGGCTGAGCTCATTGCCAAATTCTTCAACGAAGTTGGTTATACCCCTGACCCGGTTACCAATCTCCGCTGTGATTATGCCAAAGAAGACGAAGTAAAAATCCGCTGGGATTATTCGGTGCCCAAGGTGATTGATTGTTATGTAATTAGAAGAAGGATTGCAGGAGGTTCCTGGTCCCAAATTGGCACTTCCTCACCAGAGCAAACCTACTGGGTGGATAATACAGTCAATAGAGGCACAATCTATGAATATGAGGTGTGCGCAAAACAAGGGAATTTATTGTCTCCTTCTGCCACTATATCAGTCTCTATCCCCTGGCTTAATGCACCAAGTTTACTCTCCGTAGCGGATAGATTTGAAACTCCACATCGGTTGGTTATTAAATGGCAAGATAAATCGGCCCATTCTAATCAATTTAGAATTGATAGAAAAGTAAACAATGGGGGCTGGCAAGAGGGCTATGGTTGGGTAAATGCGCCTACTGATACTTTCTCTGATAATATTGTAGCACTTTACACTCTATATACCTATCGCGTTGTTGCTGTTGACGACCAAAACCACATCTCATCTTTTTCAAATGAAAAAGGGAAGGTTGCTGGTGCCTTAGCAACCGATGATTCATTGATGACTGCATATAATACAGGCAATAAGATTGCAGTTGACCCTCAAAATCCACAGAATATCCATATTGTTTACTACGATAATTATCAGCACGATGTAAAGGATGCATTATCTACCGATGAGGGCAATACATTTTCGGTTATCCAGAGTGTTGCTGGTTGCGATAAAAATTATCCAGCGATTGCTTTAGACCAACAGGGCAAATCACACATTGTCTGGGGTAAATGGTATAATACCTGGTATTATGGTATGCCCAAACCGTGGTATTGGGTCTTGGAGTTTTATCATTCCTATTATACAACCTCATGGCAACACAAGAAAATCTTTTTAGTAGAATATGGTCCTTATCCTAAAGATGAAGGTCCTGACCAACATCTCCAACCAGCACCGATGCGGCCAATTTCATTTATTATTGCCCAGGATAGTGGGTTTGTTGCGATTGAGGAAGGGCCGAATCACAATATCTGGGTTTCAAGTTTCTCGCTTCAAACCAGTGCTTATAGCCAACGTCCCATCGCAAACTGGCGCTACAATCCTTGTGTTGCCTATGATTTATCAGGTAGACTTGCCCTCGTTTACAGCACATATGAAGATTATGCGGACATTTACTTTAGATATAGAAATTTTTCAGGGGGTTCGTGGTCAGATGAGCAATGGCTTGCGTATGGTCTTCACCCATATCTTTCTGGTAGCACTGATACTCTTAGTTTAGTTTTGACAAATTCATCAGGTGGGTATAAAATTGATTATCATAATCTCGTGTGGGATGGTGCAAACTACATTTTATCGGCCCCTGTGATTATAGATAATGGTGACTGGGGGATTGTTGCTAATAATAATTATGTCGTCTGGGAGAAAAACAAAAACATTTATTACGCCGAGGTGTATGATGGACAGGCATCGCCACCAGTAAATTTATCTCAAACTGCCGGCCGCTGGTCAATTTACCCTCATGCTGATATTTCTCCACAAAAAGATGCTCTTTATGTTATCTGGACTGAAGGCAATTCAACCAATACCCAATTTTATCTTACATTCAGGAAAGTAGAAATACTACCAAAGACTACTATGGTCTTTCCAAACGGAGGCGAGAGTTTCTATGCTGGTGAAGTTCATACTATTACCTGGACTGCTGAGGACAATGTTGTGATTGCAAAAATTGATTCTATTTTGCTTACAACGGACGGTGGTAATACTTGGGAGCCAATTGTGGTTAATCTTTCTGGTGATACAAGAAGTTATGACTGGCTTGTGCCTTATGTTAATTCAAGTGATTGTAAAATACTGGTCGTGGTTTCGGATTATGCGGGAAATAAAACAAGGGATGAGAGTGATTTTACTTTTTCAATTACTACTTTCAATTATTGCGGTTTTGAAGATGGCGATGCACCATGTCTGGAAAACACTCTTATTGGTGTTGATGGTGTAAATAATTATGGTGCTCTGCGGAGTGGTCCAGAGGGCGGTGTAAATCCACACTCTGGTGATAAGATGTATAAAATTTATGGCAATGACTATGGGACATCAGGCAATAATTATGTCATTTTTAAGATACTGGACTATGACTTTCCAATCACCAGTAATAACTATCTTTCCTTTTGGATATATGTAAAAGAAGCGCCTACGGACTCCGGTCATATCTGTGTTGATTGCCATACGAAATCAGGCAAGATTTTGAGGGCCTGGACAAAATACAATCGGATAATAGACCAGACCTCGCAGATTATCCATCCAGCCTGGCATAGCGCACCAAAAGGACAGTGGGTTCAATATATCTTTACCCTCAATCCTGCGGCGGGTGAGACAATTGACTATCTTGAACTCATTTATGATGACCGGGACCCACAAGAGACCGGTAACTTCGTTGCTTATATTGATGACATACAGATATTCTCCCAATTCCCACTGGAAAATACTTGGTATTTTGAGGTTGCACCCAATGATACCAATGCCAGTGTTCGGTTTGAACCACAATCCGATGATGGTGTGAGATTAATGCTGGATAATCAGGGTGCATATCCTGATACATTTTGGAGCAGTGTGCCTTGGCTGCGAAAAGATATTCCTGATATCACGGTTGGAGAAAAATTGCTTATCTACTGGCAGCAATATGATTTAGCCCATGCATCTTTATATTCGCTATTGATTCAGGATGAGCAGGGGGATGACCGCTGGCTAACTTATGCGCCGAATGCCCCAAATCACTGGTCGGAAATTGGGGTTGTTGATATGGGTGACCCAACCCAGAGATACAATTATAACAAATGGGAAGGTTTTTCAAGAAATGTCTATAATGATTTTTATAATGAATATGGCACTTCGCCAAAGATTTTAAAGGCAGTGAGACTCGGCCATTATTCAAGAAAAGATTGGAGCGGCGACCATGGTTGCTCAATAAAGGATTTAAGATTTACTGAAGATAGAAGCGCTTTCTCATATTCAGGTTTTGAGCCTACCCATACGCAACCTTTAGAAAATTGCATTTTAGAAAAAAATAAGCAATGCATCACATCAGACTCGGCTGGACTTTATAAATTACCAGTTCCGCCCAATGGTAATGAATGGGCATATCTTATAAAAGGGGAGGACATAAGTACAGATGCTAACAGTTATGCGATCTTTAAGGTCTTTGATGAAAATCTATTGATTACTGATGATCCGACTTTTATCTCTTTTAAAATAAATGTTGCCAAATCACCTGGCAATTATGGTCATATTTCTCTGGATGGGATAACCTGGGGCGGTTTGAATCTTAAGAATTTCTGGCATAATCAATACGGCTGGATAATTGACCAGAACGGGACTTGGATTCACCCAGCAGTCCATACTGTTTCGGACCAGGACCAATGGGTGGAGTATATATTCAATCTTACACCTGCAGCGGGTGAGATTTTGGATAATATTTTAGTTGTCTACGATGATGGACAAAATGCAGAGACCGGTGAGTTTCGTGCCTATATTGACGATATTAAAGTTTGGCGCAAGTTTCCTTATAATAATCATTGGTATGCGGAAATTTTAGGCAATGACCCAAATGCCATTTTGAAGTGCATTGCTGATGGTGATTCGGTCAGGCTTTATATTGATAACAACGGAAATCAGGGCGAAGGTGCATTTTGGACAGATTATCACCCAACACTCCGAAATGATATCACAGATCTTCCAGTAGAAGAACACACGATAGTCTACTGGGAGCAGTATGATAAAGACCACAGTTTGATATTGGGCTTGTTGATTCATGATAATCAAGGGCAGGACAGGTGGTTGTATTATGCAAAGAATGCCTCAAACTGGTGGCAGAATACCGGCTGGGTAGATATGGGCGACCCGACCCCGCATTATAATACCTGGGAGTGGTGCTATAGAAACATACGCAGTGACTATATTGCTGAATACAATGCGATACCGGAGGTTATAAAGGAACTCCGTCTTGAGCATTTTGCCCGCTCAGAATGGGTTGGCGACCATGGCGGAACGATAAAGAGGCTATTCATTGGTGAGGATACCGAACCACCGATTGTTCAGGTCATTCAACCGAATGGTGGTGAGAAGTTAGAGATTGGCAGTGTCTATCCAATAATCTGGAATGCAATAGATACAACAAAGGTTGGACTACAGACCATCTACTATTCAACCAACAGTGGTGCGGAGTGGCATAATGTAACGGGAATAGATACAATCTTTGAGCCGATCGCTTCTTATCAGTATGACTGGACTGTGCCTGGGCATCCATCGGATAATTGCTTGATAAAAGTTGTCTCAAAAGACATTGCGAATAATACAGGTACGGATATGAGCAATAATCCATTTTCTATCTGCTATTTTACATCAAGTGATTCAACGGCGACGGCCGGGAATGGTGAAAAACTTGTTTATGATAATGGCGTTTTACATTTTGTATTTACTTCCGAGGATAGCATATTTTATTCGTACTCTGTTGACCAGGGCAATACCTGGCAAGCAAAACAAATGATTGATTTTGGTGAGTATCCGGCGATTGCGGTTGATGAATTGCACCGGGTGCATCTGGTCTACAAAAAGGGAAATGGTTATTGGTATAAAGAATTAACTGGCTGGGGAGTCCCGGTCTGTATTTATACCCAGACTACCCGGGCTCTGCAGTCTCCTTCTTTTGTAGTAAAAGGTGATTATGGTTATCTGGCATTTGAAGAAAGGGAATATGCGGGAATGGACCCGGTGAGTCATTTGATGTTCGGGGTTTATCATATTGGTGCGCCACCAAATGGGAATTTTGAAGTTGAAGAAATAATTTATGATGTTAGTGAGTTCTTGAAGAATCCCCATCTGGCGATGGTTTGGGATAGCATTCCGCAGATTGTTTATGAGAAAGGGAATAGTGTTTATTACATACAGGGGTTATCAGGGGGGATTAAGGGCTATAAAGGGAAATCAAGGGGAGGTAAATCCGAAATCCGAAATTCTAAATCCGAAACAAATTTCAATAGTCAAATTCCAAATTCACCCTCACCTTTATCCTCTCCCATTAAGGGCGAGGGGATTTTGGTGGATGAGATTCTGAAACAAGACGAGATGCTGAAACAAGTTCAGCATGACATTGTTCAGAATGACACCCTAACCTTCTCCCATCAAGGACGAAGGGATTGGAAGGATGGCCCCTCCTTCAAAGAACGAAAGGGGTTTGGGATGCTGAATTGGACAGAACCGATAGTTCTCGGAAACGGCAATAGTCCAAAAATTTCGGTTGATGGAGAGATAATTGATGTGGTCTGGGAGAATTCTGGCGAGATTTATCATAGAAAGAAATGGTTCTACTCAGAGTTCGGCGCAATAGAAAATATTTCTAATTCACCAAATCGTATATCAAAAAATCCGATTGTATTTTCGCCTTATTTAATAGTCTGGATTGAAGAGCCCGCAATTCAGCCCGATTCAAAGTTTGATTTAGTTTATGGCCTATGGCAATACAATAAGTGGTATAAGACCACAATTACTTCCACTTTAGAGAATTGTTTTGCACCCAAGGCATTCTTTGACGGCGTAAGACTACACACTGTCTGTGTCTATGGAAACCAACCGAGGTATGGGATAAAATATGCCAAGGCTGAGATTGGACTGCCATATAGGACTTCAGATACCAGATTGGCGACGGCGAGTAATAATGCCAAAAGATTGGTGCTTGATGATGCGGGTCGCCTTCATACCTTTTATCGGTGCGGGGATTATATCGTTTATGCAATGGATGAGGCAATTGAAGGCAATTTGGGGCAATTTAAGGCGATAGAAGGTTCAAGAGGACTAAAGAGGAGAGGAAGGGCAGATGAGATTCTGAAACAAGTTCAGAATGACAGAGGCAGAGGTAACAGAGAAAGAATTATTGGGGAGGGGGCTTATCCAGCAGTATCTTATCAACGAAATACAATCCACGAAGTCTGGATTTCGGGCTCAGTGCCTGTCTATGCCCGTCATAAATTGTGGTATCGCAAAGGGATTGGTGAAATCTGGGAGGAACCTTTGATAATCTGGGAGAGACCATATAGCCCCAATTCCCGTATTCTCGCCCCTTCATTTGTTTGTTCAGAGGATACTGGTTTTGTGGTGATTGAAGAAGAAAAGACGGTTGGACAGATATTGTACTGGAAGTTATATCTCTTAAAATTCCTGCTTATTGACCCATTGAGTATTACAGAGATGGTAATTGACTCTGCGGTGCTCGTCTCACCGCCGCCCTGGCCGCCAGAAGAGGAGATGGCATCGCCATCGATTGTTTTGGATGATAATAATTATCCTCATATCGTCTGGTCGGATAAATATGGCCATATTCAGTATACATATTGGGATGGAACTGAATTTGCACCAAAAGAGGATTTGACTGCGGGGTTTGTTGGTGAGATAGATGCAAAACGGCCGTGCATTGAGAAATATAAGAATCGGTTGAGTGTGGTATTTGAACTTTTCAACGACATTTATTTTACATACAAGCCAATTAAAGGCAATTCAGGGCAAAATGAAGATGCAGGAGATGCAGTATCGTCCCTTGCGGGACTTGCAGGATCGCTTCGCTTGCAGGAGATGCCGGATCGCTACGCTCGTATAGGAAATGAAACCAGGAAGGGTGAAATCCAGAAAAATCCCACTGTTTTATCCTTTGGCAAAGGGAAAATTGAAGGGCAATTTGGTTGGTCGGAATTGAAAAATCTTTCCAATTCGCCGGATAGTTCAATGGCGCCGATTATTCTATGTGGCTCACAGGTTTTCTATAGTGAAAAAGTAAGCAATGACTATAGAATTTACTGGACATTTTTTGATGGATTTAATTGGTCAGCGCCTCACCCAGTAATACCGACACCGGCAAGTAGTGAATATTATGTGCAGGGTGCAATGAAGGATGAACAAGGGAGAAAATGGGTGAATAAGGGTGAAAAAGGGGAACAACAGAGGAGTGCGGTGCCGATTTATCTGGTATGGACATCGGGGCAAGGTGACACATACAATATCGTTCATACGGATATCACTGCCCATATCCCCAACTGGCAGAGTGGGGAGATTACTGAAAATACTATTTGGTCCGGAAATGTCTTTATCACCGGTGATGTGACGGTAAGAGAGAAAGTTACGCTCACATTACTACCGGGGACGGATGTCTATCTCCAGTATCCTGATGACCGGGGATCAGGAAATGACCCGGATATGTGCGAGTTGATAATAAAGGGTAGCCTGAATGCCCGCGGTGATATTATTGGAGATTCGATAAGGTTCACATCTTATACCGATTCTCTGCCCTGGTATGGAATCAGATTTACTCGAAATAGTATCGGTGATTTGGGTCTCTGCCACATAGCCCGAAGCAATTATGGGATTAGTTTTGACCGTGCCTCGGGTGAAATTATAAGGTCCTTGATTGACAGCAACGGTATTGGCGTGGTGATTGAAAATAATAGCGATGTAACAATCAGGCATTCATCAGTTAAAGAAAATTTCTACACGGGAATTCACTGTCAAAACTCTAAAGTCGTGATTGATAGTAATTATATCCACAGGAATAAGATATTTGAAGATAAATTGGAGGAATTTAGATGCCGAAATCCAAAATCCAAACTCCAAACAAATTCACACACTCCAAGGCGTGCTAAAGGCGGAGAGGATTCACTCCTTTTCACTTGCACTGGAATAATTCTCTCCAATTCACATATTCATATCAATGGCAATCAGATTATTGATAACTTCCGGGGGATTTATACCTCAGGGTGGATAACCGGTGAGGTTACGGATAATCTCTTTGATTCAAATGAATTCCATGGCTTTGATTTCTTTGGCGATTCATTTGATATTCTGATTGATAGGAATAATTTCACTAATAATGGCTGGTATCCCTGGCCAGTGATTGAACTTGCTGGAATCTATCAGGGCTGGTATGCATATAAACCGGGGACGAAGATAACCATAATCAATAATCAGTTTTCAAACAATAAAGTGGGATTGACTTTTGCAAAATACTATGAAGAGGTATCATCGCCCACTGTAACAATCGTTGCTAATAACTCGTTCAATCACAATGTCGTTGGTCTCTATGCTTGTGGTGATATTTCTGCAAACTTTGAAGCAATCATCACCGGAAACAATATCACCAACAATCAACGCTATCAGGTCTGGCATAATGTATCAAAAAGCCAATTGTTGAATCTTGGCAATCTTGAGAATCAAACAACAATTGATGATGGCAAAAACAGGATTTATGATGGTGAACTTATTGGTCCTTACTTTTTATGTAATCATTCACCATTTATGATAATGGCACAGGGAAATTACTGGAACTATACCAATGCGGATTCAATCGATGCCCATATCTATGATGATGATGAAAATCCCAATTGTGGAATGGTTGACTTCAAATACTTTTCAACCTGGGGTGAGATTGAACCGGGCACGGTCTGGAGCGGGATTGTCAATGTTGGCGGCGATGTGATTGTGCCCGAGGGTGTGACCTTAACGATTGAGCCCGGGACTGAGGTCTATTTTACTGCTGGTATGGATGGGGCGCAGGGTGGCGTGGATACAACAAAGGCTGAATTGATAGTATATGGAAAGATAGAGATGGGGAGATTGGGAGACAAGGAGACAGGGAGAAAAGGGAAGAATCGCGAAACGTTTACCGTGAACCGTGGAACGGAAAGTTGTAGCGGTTTGATTTACCAAGCAGATAACATCTTATATCACGGGATTGAAGTCCCTACTCCGAAAAATAAGACTGAAAGCCTCAATCCAGATGGTCGTCAGGATGATACACGAATTTTGTTTACTTCCGATGCCTATGAGCCGAAGCCCGGGGATTGGTATGGAATTCGTTTCGCAAAGGTGCGGATGGGCGCTGAATATGACGCAGATGGGCGGAGAGAAAGGATATCAGAAAATCAGGGTATCAGTGGAAAGGGTATCAGGAAACCGGGGTATCAGGATAAAAATGACAGGGGTAAGATCACTTGTGATGTCAATAAGGGTGGAGAGATGCGGAATCCGATTCAGCATGACAAAAAGGCAAAAGGCATAAAGTTGGAGATAAAGGATTGGGTGGTTGAGTATGCAACGAATGGGATTGAGATTTCTGATTGCAATAATTTTGAGATAAAGGATTCAAGGATAGACTTCTGCTCAGATTGTGGTATAGAATTTCTCGGAAATAAATTTGAGGCGAAGGATTGTAGTTTGAGCAATAATAAGACAGGAATCAAGATTTCTGCCCAGAACTTCACGCTAAAGAATTTTGTAGTCACCAAAAATAAAACAGGCATCATGGTAATTGGTGGTGGAGGAACAATAAAGGACAACAAAATTACCAGTAATGACACTGGTCTGGTGATCGTTGATATGAGTGGTAATGTGAAGGAGAATTTAATAAAAGAGAACGGAATTGGGATATACTTAAAGGGTGAAGAAGGGAAGAATTATGGAACGTGTGCCGTGAACCGTGAAACGTTTAATAAAGATGAGATGCTGAAACAACCCGTGAATCAAGTTCAGGGCATGGTTCAGAATGACAAAGAGAATAGGGATGGTTCACTGTATATTGGGAAAGAGAATGTCTTTGAGCACAGTTTCTTATATCACATCTATAACAATACACCGGATTCAATTGATGCCCGGCATAATTATTGGTATCCCCCAGAGCCTGAATCTATTGAATATTACATCTATGACTACTACGATGACCCGAACTTGGGTGTAGTAATCTATGAACCAACAGATAGGGGAATTACAGGTGGACCTCAGGGAGATGAGATGCTAAAACATATTATTGTCAATTTCGGTTCAAGCCCAACGAACTGCCTTTCAATTACCTATAACCTTTTAATTTCACAGAAAATAGAAATCTCTGTTTATGATGCCTGTGGCAGATTGGTCTCAAAAGAACGGGGAATGAAGGAAAAGGGCAGGCATAATTTTATAGTTAGTAATATTGCAAGTGGTGTCTATTTTGTGAAATTTGATTGCCCCGGAATTGAATTAAAGAAGAAGTTCATACTGGTGCGATAAAATTTAGGCTCATCGATTCAATGTGGAACATACATCAAAGGGATTCTATCCCTTTAAAAATACCTTCGGCTATTCACACTTTTCACTTGAAATTTTTTTCAGTGTGCATATAATACCCATATGCGACTATATGAGTATGAAGGTAAGATGCTATTTAAGAGGAAAAAGATCCCTGTCCCTGATGGTATAGTCGTTGATAAGAATTCATTCTTTGAACTTGATAAGGTTGTCTATCCGGTTGTGATTAAGGCACAGGTTTTTTTGGGTGGCAGGGGAAAGGCAGGTGTAATCCAGTTTGCTCAAAACAGGGCAGAGGCGGAAGAAAAGATCAATGGAATGTTGGGTAAAAAACACGGACCCTTTGTCATAGAAAAGGTTCTTGTTGAAAGAAAACTTGACATTGAACAGGAATTATATATTTCGGCTTTGATTGACCGCATTGCCCATAAACCACTTTTGATGTTATGTCTGCAAGGAGGAATGGAGATAGAAGAAATTGCAAAAACAGAACCACAGGCGATAAAAAAATATTATTTTAATCCCGGAGAGAAGATATTTGATTATCAGGCAAAGAAAATTGCTGGAGAATTGGGATTCAGTGGCGATTTGTTAACTGGTATGGCAAATGTAATTTTTAATGTGTATAATCTCTTTATTGATTATGATTGTAAACTTGTTGAGATTAATCCCCTTGTTATCACGAAAGATAAAAAGGTTATTGCCCTTGATTCTAAGGTAGATTTAGATGAAGATGCAATGTTCAGACATCCGGAATTAAAAGAGATGGGAATTGTTGCAAGAAATGAGATAGGCGAATTGACCGAAAGGGAAAAACTCGCAAAGGCGGCAGGAATTCCTTATGCCGATGTTGACCCGGATGGTGATATTGGTGTATTTCCGGGTGGTGCAGGATTTGGTATTGCTGCACTTGATTTGATCACCCATTATGGAGGTAGACCAGCAAATTTTATGGACTCGGGCGGTGCACCTACTCAAGAGAAATTAAAGGCAATGCTTGGATTGTTAATCAACAATCCGAAGGTCAAAGTTATCTTTGGAGCTCGATTTGGCGGAATTTCCCGTTGCGATGACTGGGCAAAGGCAGTTGTGCAATATGTTATTGAAAATAAACCGCAAAAGCCAATGGTAATGAGAATGGCAGGTAATATGGAGGAAGAAGGAAGAAGGATATTTGAAGAAGCAAAAAAGGAATATCCAGACCTGTTTAAAAACATAAAGGTCTATGCGTATGATACACCGATTGAACAGGTTATACAGGAAGCAATAAAGGCGGCAAAGGAAATAGAATGAAAGCAGAAAATAAATTATACACAGTAAGTTCGCAAAATTCGAAATTCGAAATCCGAAATCCGAAACAAATTCCAGTATTCAAATTCCAGATTTTCAAACAATTAATTAGTTTGAATAATTGGAATTTAGGATTTAAAGATTGTTTAGTATTTAGAATTTCGGTATTAGAATTTCAATAGACATTATGGCTATCTTAATTGACAGTAATACCAAAACCATCGTCCAGGGCATCACTGGTGCCAATGCAGCACTCCATACCAAATTAATGCTTGAATATGGAACAAAGATTGTGGGCGGAGTAACGCCGGGTAAAGGGGGACAAAAAGTTGAATGTGTCCCGGTATATGATACTGTTGCACAATGTTTAAAAGAACATCCTGATGCAACGGTTTCAAGTATCTGGGTCCCGGCAAGGTTTGCTAAAGAGGCAATCCTTGAGGCGATTGATGCGGGCATAAAGACCGTGATTGTAATTACCGAAAGAATACCAATTCATGATATGCTCTATGTCCGGGAAAAGGCAAAGGAAAAAGGGGTTGTGGTAATAGGGGGAAATACACCGGGAGTAATCTCACCAGGAAAATGTCTGGTTGGTATGCTTCCAAAGATTGCATTCCAGCCCGGCAGGATTGGCACGGTTGCCCGTAGTGGTGCAGTGACATATTATATTGCGAATTCTTTGAATCTGGCCGGACTTGGTGAGTCAACCTCGGTGGGACTCGGTGGAGACCCGATTTTGGGTTCTAATTTTGAAGATATTTTAAGGCTCTTTGAACAGGACCCAGATACTGATGCAGTGGTTATGGCAGGTGAGATCGGCGGGGTATATGAAGAGCTTGCCGCACCATATATCAAACAGATGAAGAAGCCCGTCATTGCCTATATCACCGGGAAATCTGCGCCTCAGGGCAAGAGATTAGGTCATGCTGGTGCAATAATTGAAGGTAATATGGGAACCGCCCAGAGTAAGATTGAGGCATTGAAAAATAATGGGGCTTTGATTGCAGAAACCCTGAGTGAAATTCCGTTTCTTGTTAAACAAGCGCTCAATATTAAATAATTTCTTTAATTAATCTGATTTGCAAAAAATGTAGTGGCTGAGTTTATTTGCGTTTTAGATATCTGCAGACCAAGGTCTGCCACTACGATACTTTCTGCAGACCAAGGTCTGCCACTACAATTTTACAAAATTCCCATGGACTTTACGAAACTATATGTATCCTGTTGACACGAGGGATTTAATCAATATAATTAGATAAGTTTATATGCTTACAAAACTATTAAGCAAGGTTTTTGGCACAAAAACAGAACGGGAGTTAAAAAGGCTCTGGCCTATTGTTGAGGAAATTAATACAATTTACCCTAAACTCCAGGGTGTTGATTTAATAAAAACAACCGAGGATTTCAAAAAACGGATTGCGGATGGCGAATCCCTTGATGACATCCTTCCTGAAGCATTCGCCCTTGTGAAAGAAGCCTGCAGAAGGCTTGTAGGCAAAAAATGGCCCGTCGTTGAGATTGAAACCGAATGGAATATGATTCCCTTTGATGTTCAGCTGATAGGTGGTATAGTTCTTCACGAAGGCAAGATTGCCGAAATGAAGACTGGAGAAGGTAAAACCCTTGTCGCCACGCTACCATTATACCTTAATGCATTGGTTGGAAAAGGTGCCCATCTCGTGACAGTCAATGATTACCTTGCCCGAAGAGACAGAGAATGGATGGGACCTGTTTATGAGTCTCTGGGTCTAACGGTTGGTGTCCTCCAGCAAGGTATGGAGAATGAACCAAGAAAACAGGCATATAATTGTGATATTACCTATGGAACTAATAACGAATTCGGTTTTGATTATCTCCGCGATAATATGGTATGGAGATGGGAAGATAAGGTCCAGAGGGGACATTATTATGCAATAGTAGATGAGGTTGATAGCATTTTGATAGATGAGGCAAGGACACCCCTGATTATTTCCGGACCGGTGGAACGAGAGACAAAGAGTTTTGATGAACTGAATCCCATTGTTAGAAGACTGCATTCTGCCCAGACTGTCCTTGTGAACAGAATAGTAGAAGAGGCAAAAAAACTTCTTGATGAAGGGAAGGAGAAAGAGGCGGGGATAAAACTACTTCAGGCAAGGAGGGGTGCTCCAAAGAATAAACAATTATTGAAATTAGAACAGGAGACCGGCATAAAGAGATTGATTGAGGATACCGAGCTCAATTTTCTTAGAGAAAAAAGTTTTGGTAAGATTGATGAAGAATTGTATTTTGTGATAGATGAGAAAGCGCATATAGTTGATTTAACAGAAAAAGGAAGAATATACATATCGCCCAATAATCCTGAAATGTTTGTTTTGCCGGACCTTAGTGAAAAGATTGGCAAAATAGACAAGGATGAAAAACTTTCTCCAAAAGAAAAACTCGTTGCCAAAGAAAAGGCGTTTGAAGAATACGCAAAAAAGAGTGAGATTTTGGCAAATTTGAGGGCATTATTAAAGGCTTATTCACTTTTTGAGAAGGATGTTGAATATGTGGTCCAGGATGGGAAAGTGATAATCGTTGATGAGTTTACGGGTAGATTGATGCCGGGAAGGAGATTTTCTGATGGACTGCATCAGGCACTTGAGGCAAAAGAGGGGGTGAGGGTTCAGGAAGAGACTCAAACCTTTGCTACAATTACAATCCAGAACTACTTTAGAATGTATGAAAAGCTCGCTGGGATGACCGGGACCGCAGCGACCGAGGCGAATGAATTCTGGACGATCTATAAACTTGATGTCGTAGAGATTCCTACCAAAGAGCCGGTGCGCAGGGTTGATTATGAAGATATTGTCTATCGTTCAAAACGAGAAAAATATAATGCAATAATAGAAGAAATCGTAAAATGGCACAAAGAGAAAAGACCTATCCTTGTTGGAACAACATCGGTTGAAGTATCAGAGATTCTTTCTCGTCTGTTACAGAGAAAAGGTATTCCTCATAATGTTCTCAATGCAAAACACCACCAGCGCGAGGCAGTAATAGTTTCCCAGGCTGGACAGCCCGGTGCAGTAACGATTGCTACCAATATGGCAGGTAGGGGAACTGATATAAAACTCGGGCCCGGGGTAGTTAAATGTGCTAAATGCTGTATAAAGTGTCCGGACCAGAATTGTGCTGAATGTTCCCATGAAATAAAAAAAGAGTGTTTTAAAGAACTACCCTGTGGACTATATATCATAGGAACGGAAAGACATGAATCACGGAGAATTGATAATCAGTTAAGGGGTAGAAGCGGTCGTCAGGGAGACCCAGGCTCTTCAAGATTCTTTTTATCTCTGGAAGATGACTTAATGCGGATATTCGGTTCTGACCGTGTTGCCGATATTATGGACCGTTTTGGTGGCGAAGAACAAAAACCATTAACCCATCCCCTTGTTACCCGGGCAATCGCAAATGCACAGAAGAGGGTTGAAGAAAATAATTTTGAGATAAGAAAACATTTGCTTGAATATGACGATGTTATGAACCGTCAAAGGGAAGTTATTTATAAAATGCGGGATGAAATATTAAAAGGTGAAAATTATGAAGAACTTATATTTAAAAACTTTGAAGATACGATTGAAGGCATTGTTGTTAAATATACGGATGAGAAGAAACCCGCAGAAGAATGGGATTGGGATGGTCTAATCGGTGAATTCAACAATTTATTTGCCACAAATTTTTATATAAATAAAGAAGAACAGTCTCACATAAAACAGGCTGAATTATTTGATAAATTACTTGAAAAGGCAAAAGAAGCCTATAATCTTCGCAAACAGAATTATGATCCTGAAACCTATAATGAGATGCTAAAATCAATTTTGCTTTTGACGATTGATAATAGGTGGCGTGAACATTTATACGCACTTGATGCACTACGCGAAGGTATTAGTTTACGCAGTTATGCACAGAAGGATCCACTTGTTGAATATAAACATGAATCCTTTAAAATGTTTGATGAATTATTGTCAGAAATTGCAAGGGATGTATCAGGAATTGTCTTCAGGGCAAGTCCAAGACCAATACAGAGAAAACCGGTAGTAACTCAGGAATATAAACCTTCGGCTGATGGTAAAGTCAATGCACAGACACCGGGGGCAAAAAGTGCTCCGGTTTTGAAGACGGCGAAAGTGGGCAGGAACGACCCGTGTCCATGTGGTAGTGGAAAAAAATATAAGAAATGTTGTGGTAGGAATGCTGTATGAAGCCATATCAGGTAAATCTTTTCATTGAACAGGAAAAAGATTCAGTATTTTTACCATCTGAGCCAGTATTTATCCATAATAATAAAAAATATTTAAATTTTACTCTTATTGATTGTTTCAATCGACGAAATAATGAATACTTAAAGGAAGCGGCAAGATTGAATATTGATAATCATAATGTTGTTGACCTTAGAAATCCTGATGATTATATGAATGAATTGAAAAATTCAATCGCTGAATTTAAAAAACTGGATTCAGTAATTATATTTTCCGACGAAATTTCAGCGATATATGCCTTATTTTCAATTTTTAATTCAAAAACAACATTTTTTATTGATTATGAAACATCACCCGCTATATTTATGGTATTACAGCACAGAAACATTGAATTCTATAATCACCGAGATATTGAACAACTTTCAAAACTTATAGCAACTCATTCAGAAAAAGTTATTGTAATTGATGGACTTTATGAATGGTTAGGATGTTCAGGGAATATCAATGAAATAATTAAGATTGCTAAAGAAAATCAGGCTGTGGTTATCGCCAATGAACTGAATTCTTTTGGTTTACTTGGTAGAGATGGCAGAGGATTTGTAGATTTGTTCAACCTTTATGAAGATATAAACATAGAAATCGGTAGTTTCAATCGTTATATCGGCGGATACGGCGCTTACATTGGAGCAAAGAAATATTTAATCAATAAAATAATTGAAAACATAAATGGTATCTATATGCCAGTTCCCAGATTTATGCTTGCGGTCAATCTTGCGGGTATTGGATTATTAATGGACGAAACCAAAAATAGACAGACATTCTCAAAGTTGTGGACACACAGCAGATTCTTTATAAATCGTTTAAAACAGATCGGTCTTAAGACAATGAGTGAGACCCCTGTGGTTGTTTTGATTTTTAATAACAATCAGGAGGCAGAGTCATTTTCAAAAAGATTATTTACCGATGGAATAATTACAAATACGAATAAAGAAAGGGTTAAGATGGTACTTTCAATTGAACATTCCCGGGCTGACCTTGACTATACCCTTGACCGGATTGAAGCCCATTTTAAGGATATGGGTATTGTTTATCCTGCATAATTTCAATCTTGACTTATCATTAAAATTTGAATATACTCTTTTCTTGAAAGGAGGTTAAATGACAGCATTAATTGCAATTCTATTGGCTATTATGCCGCAGGAATATATCAATATGGTCATGAAGGAAGATTATGAATCTGCGGTGGAATATTGTAAGCAAATGATAAATAAAACCCCTGGGTTTAAATGGTATTTAGAGCTTGGGGATATATATTTTGATAAACTTGATGAGCCAGTAAAGGCAAAACAATTATATCAAGAAATTATTGATAAATATCCCCAGAAGGATGGATGGGTCTATTATCGTCTGGGGCTGGTGCTTGAGGCACTGGAGGATTATCTAAATGCTGCAAAGATTTATGAAATAGTTGCAACAAAATATCGTAAACCACCGCTTGATTCGTTTGCTCTGTCCGGTGTTGAACGATGTTTTAAAAAGAATTATCAGGATACAGTTGCCCTTGTTGATGGTTACAGGATTACTCGATTAGAATTGGATGAAATGATGGCAAAACAATCTCCTTTTGCAAGGAAGGATGAAAGGGGATTACTTGATCAAATGATCCTTGAACGACTCTTGTATGTCCAGGCATTGAAGCATAATGTAAAGGCGATGCAGGAATATAAGGATTTAATAAAACAAACACGGACGACACTTTTATTAGACGAAGTAAGGGCCGTAAATGTTCTTGATAAAGCAATCCCAACTGAGAAAGAAATGCGGGAATACTATAAAAAGAATAAACATTTCTACAAATTATCAAGGGAGGTAAGGGGTAAAGAGATAGTTGTAGAATCTGAAAGTCTTGCTGTTTTCATCCGTGATTCTTTATTAAAAGATCAGGCAAGTTTTGATACCCTGGCGAAGATTTATTCAACTGCACCTACAAAAGGCGGTGGTGGTGAAATGGGGATTGTCATTCCCGGAACAAAACCAAAAGAAGTAGAAGATATTTTATTCAGTGTTAAGTTAAATACCATTTCAGATATAGTAAAATTTGAAAATAAGTATGGGATATATCTTGTCTACGAAAGAAAACCAGAACGTTGGCGTAGTTATGACGAAGTGAAATCACAGGTTGAAGCCGCAGTGCGTGCGGAAAAAATACAGAAGATAGAAGAAAAATTCCTTAAGGATTTGAAGGCAAAGGCAAAGATTGAGATTTTTAAAGACAGTATTATTACTGACAGTGCTTTGAAATCGGATACGAGGATTGTTGCACTAATCAATGGAAGGCCTGTCAAATTCCGGGATGTAGAAATTAAAAACGCCTCTCAACCAATGTTTGCAAGGCTTGATGTGTCAAAACCAGAAGAATTTGAAAAAGTTCTTGAAAGTTTAATAGAAGAAGATTTAAAATTGGAACTTGCGGAACGGAATAAATATTATTTCAACGATGGTTTTGTTACAAAGTTAAATGAAGGGATCAAAAGGGCACTTGAACAGGCACTTTACACCAAAATTGTTATTCAAACTGCAAAGGTTGATTCTAACGAAGTTCAGGAATATTATAACGCACATAAAGAGGATATGAAAATACTTGAAACAATTAGATGCAAAGAAATTGTGGTCAATAACAAACAGGAAGCAGAAAAAATAAGGGCAGAACTGGCTGAACATTATGGAGAGAAAAAATCCATTATTCCTTTTTTAAACAAAAAGGCAAAAATAACAGATTTTACAATGTTTGATTCCCTTGCCAAGACTTATTCTACTGCCTATAACAAAACACGCGGCGGCGACACCGGTCCATTAAAAAGAGGAACGAGGCCCAAGGAATTTGAAGATGTCGCTTGGAAATTAAAGATTGGTGAATTAAGCAAAGTGTTTCTTGTGGGTGATTCAAGCTGGACGATATTAACAAAAACAGAATATACACCCACAAAATACAGAACTATTGATGAGGTTCGTGCTTCTTTAGAAATGAATTTGTTGCGAGAAAAACAGCGTAAGATTGCTGATGACTTTCTTGCTAACATAAAGAATGAAGCAGATATAAAAATAATGCTTCCTGAACCAGCAAAAACCGAAGAGGAAATGAACCCGCCTGAAAATCCCGATACCGAACCTAAAAAATAATGCCTGAATTAAGAAAAGACCCGGTATTGGGCCGCTGGGTCATCATTTCTACTGAAAGGGCAAAAAGACCGAAGGATTTCAAATTTGAGCCAGAACAGAAAAAAATCACTCCAAGTGAGTGTCCATTTTGTCCGGGAAATGAAAGTGCAACACCGCCTGAAATATTCGCGATAAGAAATAATGGAACCCAACCTAATTCTCCGGGCTGGAGTTTGAGGGTTATACCAAACAAATTTCCCGCCTTAAGAATTGAAGGTGAACTTAATCGCAGGGGAGAGGGAATATATGATAAGATGAACGGCATTGGCGCACATGAGGTTATCATTGAAACAAACGAACATCAATACGACCTTGCTGATCTCAGCAATGATGCAGTCTATAATCTTGTTGATACATATCGAAAGAGAATACTTGACCTTAAGAAAGATCCCCGTTTGCGATATGTAATGATATTTAAGAACTTTGGGGCTATTGCTGGAGCATCACTTGAACATAGTCATTCACAATTAATAGCCACTCCAATCATTCCCAAAAGAGTGATTGAGGAAATGGATGGTGCCAAGCGCTATTTTGAATATCGTGACCGTTGTATATTTTGCGATATAATTGCCCAGGAAACAAAGGTGAGCAAGAGGATGGTTTCTGAGAATAATAATTTTATTGCGATTTGTCCCTTTGCTCCACGTTTCCCATTTGAGATCTGGATAATACCCCGACACCATATTTCTAACTTTGAGGATACCGACGATGCATCTTTGCACGATTTTGCGTTGATACTGAAAGATTGTCTTGTTAGATTAAAAAAGGCATTGAATACGCCACCCTATAATTTTATTATCCATACTACCCCAATAACGCTAAAAGGCATTGAATTTTATCATTACCATATTGAGATAATACCTGTACTTACACGGATTGCTGGCTTTGAATGGGGGACAGGATTTTATATCAATCCTACTGCACCTGAAGAATCAGCCACGTACTTAAAAAATATTGTGTGATATGTGTAGTTGGCTGACTGGTTAAAATGCAAAATCTATCACTATTTAAACAATTATTATTTAACCATTTAACCAATTTATGAAGATTGCCTTCGTTACTCCTGAGGCAGTTCCTTATGCCAAGACTGGCGGACTTGCTGATGTTTGCGGAACTCTCCCCCTTTATTTGAGAGATTTAGGAATTCAGACCAATATTATTCTGCCAAAGTACAAAGGGATTGGAGGTGAAAAATTTATTGATCTTGAGGTGGAATTTGAGGGAAATAAAAAAACTATTCCAGTTTTTACAGACGGGATTGCCTATTTCATAGATTATCCTGAATATTTTAATCGCGATGGCCTCTATGGAACACCATCAGGGGATTATCCTGACAATTGCGAGCGTTTTACACTCTTTGCTCGTGCGGTAATTGCTCTGATCAAGAAAGTTAAATTTGATATTGTCCATTGCCATGATTGGCAAACGGGCTTGGTGCCCTTGTATATCAAAAAATATGGTATTGATTCCAAAAGTGTCTTTACAATCCATAATCTTGGTTATCAGGGAAGATTTTCAAGAGAAAAATTTCCAGTTTTAGGGATTGAATGGGATTACTTCACATTGGAAGGGATAGAGTTTTATGGTGGATTGAATTTCCTTAAGGCAGGGCTTATTTATTCAGATATTATAACAACAGTTTCACCAACTTACGCAAAAGAAATTCAAACACCTGAGTTTGGTTTTGGACTTGAAGGGGTTTTACAAAAATACAATCAGAAGTTATTTGGAATTTTGAATGGCATTGATTATAAAATATGGGATCCCCAAAATGATAAATATATTTATGAAAAGTTCAGTGATTATATTGGCAAGAAGAAAAATAAATTAGGGCTCACATGTGAATTATGCTTTGATTCAAAAAAACCATTGATTGGAATGGTTTCAAGAATTGCCGGACAGAAGGGCTTTGATATCTTGATAAAAATACTTGATGATATAATTACGATGAATTACAATTTTGTTCTGTTGGGTTTTGGTGAAGAATACTACTGTGAAAAATTAAAAAAGTTTGGTGATGCCTATCCGGGTCAGGTCTCAATAAATATCAAATTTGATGAACACCTTGCCCATCGTATTTATGCTGGTAGCGATTTCTTTTTAATGCCTTCTAAATATGAACCCTGTGGTCTTGGACAAATGATAAGTTTAAGATATGGAACCGTTCCAATAGTCTATAAAACAGGTGGACTTGCTGATACTGTAATTCAGTTCAATCCTGAATCTCTAACTGGAAATGGATTCATTTTTGAAACATATTCCGCGCAAAGTTTAATAGAAACATTAAAGTTTGCTTATTATGTTTATATCCGTGAAGAAATTTTTTCAAAACTTTCGGAAAACTGTATGAAGTACGATTTTTCCTGGAATAATTCGGCGCTGGCATATAAAAATTTATACCAAAAAATTTTGGCATAAATCTTGACTTTTGATTTAAATTGATTATAGTTAAAAATAAATAATAATCTAAAATAGGAGGTAATTCTATGGCAATGCCAAAATCAGAATATATTTGGATGGATGGAAATTTTGTTAAATGGGATGATGCAAAAATTCATATTTTATCGCATGTCATACATTATGGGACTGGTGTATTTGAAGGTTTGAGATGTTATGACACACCCAAAGGTTCGGTTATATTCCGTTTGAAAGAACATACAGAGCGGCTTTTTAATTCGGCGAAGATATATCGTATGGAAATACCATACTCTAAGGAACAGATAAACAATGCGATTGTTGAATTAATAAAAAAGAATGGCTTAAAGTCAGCTTATGTTAGACCAATCGCTTACCGCGGCTATAATGAACTTGGTGTTAATCCATTTCCCTGTCCGGTTTGCGTAGCGATTGCAACACTTCAGTGGGGAAAGTATCTTGGTGCAGATGCCCTTGAACAAGGAATTGATGTAATGGTTTCCTCCTGGAATCGGATGGCACCCAATACTTTTCCAGCAATGGCAAAGTGCAGTGCTAATTATATGAATTCCCAACTTATAAAAATGGAAGCAATAGTCTATGGCTTCGTTGAAGGGATTGCTCTGGATAATACCGGATATGTTAGTGAGGGTTCTGGTGAGAACATATTCGCAGTAAAAAATGGGGTTGTTTACACACCACCGCTTCATGCCTGCATATTACCTGGAATAACCCGGGACACAGTAATTCAGTTATGCAAAGATTTAGGCATACCACTCATTCAGGAAATGTTGAATAGAGAATTTTTGTATCTCGCAGACGAAGTGTTCTTCACCGGTTCAGCAGCCGAAGTCACTCCTATTCGTAGTATTGACAAAATAACAATTGGTGAAGGAAAGGCAGGTCCGATCACAAAAAAGATTCAGAAGTATTTCTTTGATATCATTGAAGGCAGAATAGAAGATAAACACAACTGGCTTACTAAGGTGTATTAATAGAGTGGTTGATATTAACTCGTTAGCAAAATGAAAATAGGGATCGGTGCAGACCATAGAGGATACAAGTTAAAATCTATGATAAAAAAATATCTCCTGGAAAATAAATATCAGGTATTTGATTATGGTACGGATTCTGAAATGCCGGCTGATTATCCTAAAATTGCCTTGAGAGTTGCTCAGGATGTAGCGAGAAAAAAGATAAAATATGGAATTATTATCTGTTTTAGTGGTCAGGGAATGGCGATAACCGCCAACAAGGTTTCTGGTATTAGGGCTGCTATATGCACAGATAAAGAGCTTGCTTATTATGCACGTGCACATAATGATGCCAATGTTCTTGTGTTACCAGCACGCACAATAAAATTAAAAAGACAGTGGAGACCTATTATTGAAACTTTTTTCACTACATCATTTGAAGGTGGAAGGCACAAACGAAGATTAGATATAATAAAAAGATTTGAGAAAAACAAAGCACAAACAGATTAAATGCCTTTTAATAATTTTATTATAAATAATGCATCCTTTTTTGTATTATGAAAGTTCTTCCTGTTGCCTTTGATTCACTTGGTGCAAGAAGTATGGCTACATATGTAGAAACAAAGGACATAAAAATATTTATTGATCCTGCCGTTTCATTATCTCCAGACCGTTATTCATTGCCGCCCCATAAAGTTGAAATTGATCGACACAAAAAGCTCTGGGAAGATATTAAAAAATGGACAGCGCTATCTGATTTAGTCATAATAACACATTATCATTATGACCACCATAATCCCAATGCACCAGAAATATTTTTAAATAAAGAAGTTTTTATAAAAGATCCGAGGCAGTTTATAAATGAAAGTCAGAAAAATCGCGCCGCTTTCTTTTTAACTCAAATCGAAGGAAAACCACGTTCGGTAGTCATTGCGGATGGAATGTCCTTCAATTTCGGTGGTACGAAAATTACATTTTCTAAACCAGTCTTTCACGGACAGAATAATCGCCTGGGTTATGTTCTTATGGTATTAATTGAGGAAGATTCAAAATTTATCTTCAGTTCTGATATTCAAGGTCCATTAGTTGAAGAACCAGTGGACTTTATTTTAAGCCATGAACCAGAAACATTAATTCTTGATGGTCCATCAACATATCTTGTTGGTTCACATTATAAAAAGACGGATATGGATTGTGCGGTAAATTATGTTAAGAAAATAATCAACAATGGGAAGATAAAAAACCTTATTATTGATCATCACCTTCTGCGGGATATTCATTGGGACAATTTTGTAGATAACTTTAAAAATTTAAATAATAGCACTGTTATACAATCGGCTGCGAAATTTCGTGGGTATAAAGAAGATTTGCTTGAGGCAAAGAGAAAAGATTTTTATGAAGGGAAATGTCAATTTGTAGATAATTATGAGTGATTAAAATGACACAGCATAGAGAAGTTGAATCTATCAGAGAAATTAATAAATATGTTGAGAAAATACATAATGAAATAGGCAAAGTAATTATTGGGCAGAAATCAGTTATAGAACAGGTGCTTATTTCATTATTTTGCAATGGCCATTCTCTGATTATTGGCGTTCCCGGTCTTGCCAAAACGATGCTCGTAAATACAATAGCACAGATTGTAGACTTATCATTTAATAGAATACAATTCACACCGGATTTAATGCCATCAGATATAACCGGCACAGAAGTGATAGAGGAAGATAAAACTACGGGAAAAAGAAATTTTAGATTTATAAAAGGGCCCATTTTTGCCAATGTAGTTCTTGCTGATGAAATCAATCGTGCACCGCCCAAGACTCAATCAGCATTATTGCAGGCAATGCAGGAATATAAGGTAACTTATGCAGGGGAGACCTATCCTCTGCCAGTCCCATTTTTCGTTCTTGCTACTCAAAACCCTATTGAACAGGAAGGAACATATCCATTGCCCGAGGCACAACTTGATAGGTTTATGTTTACGATAAATATTGGATATCCTGAAAAAAATGAAGAGATTGAGATTGTTAAAACAACCACATCAGCATATACCGCAGACCTCAAAAAAGTTATTGGTGCTGAAGAATTTACTAATCTTCAAAAAATCATTCGCAGAATGCCGGTCAGTGATGAGATTATAGAGAAGACAGTTGCATTTGTTGAAAGGACACGACCTGAAAATAAAGAAACGCCTGAAATTATAAAAAAATTTGTTGCCTGGGGGGCGGGACCAAGGGCATCACAATACTTAATACTTGGGGCAAAGGCAAAGGCAGCAATGAATGGCAGGTTTTCACCCAACCTTGAAGATGTGCGTTATGTATGCCATCCAGTCTTAAGACACCGGATAATTACAAACTTTGCTGCTGAAGCAGAAGGAATAAAATCCGATTGGATTATTGATGAACTACTTAAAAGCTTTCTGTAGTTAATATTAAATGTAGGGCAAACCCGTTGTCTCTGTATAACAAACAATTGGTAATTGGTTAAATAGTTAAATCTTTGTTTAATTTTTAACCATTCACCATTCAACAATTTAACCAATTCAAATGCTGCAAGGCTAACCTCTGGTTCTGAAAGAACCATCGGTTCTTGAAGAAAGCCTTGCCCTTCGGGGACATTTTTGCAGAGTAAACTCTGCCACTACAATTTTTTATTTACTTATGGATGTTGATAAAAAAGGGATGGCTTTAGCCATCCCTTTCTATTGTCGCGGCTTTAAGCCGCTCCTACCATTTGCTGGATTTACCGAACTATTGTCATCGTCTTGGTCGCAGTTCCTTCAGGTGTTTCAACCCGCACAAAGTAGATACCATTGGGAAGCTCCTGATTGTTTAAATTTAGCGTATATGTACCTGCTGATTTAGAATCATTCGTAATAATGTCAACTAATCTGCCACTTGCATCATAAAGAGATATTTTCACAATACCCGGATTCTTTGTGGTATATGAAAGTTTTGCAGGCCCATTTGAGGGATTGGGAGAGAGGCTGAGTAATAATGATTTCACCTGCTTATTCTCTTCGGCTATGCCGGTATTACCGAACCAGTCAAAATATGGTCTATAACCTGCGGACATAGCACTATATATTATTGCAGAATATATTCCACCACGAGTAACCCAACCCGCGGTTGGTGGCCAAAGTCCGGTGGCTCCATAATCATTTATCTTAACCCCATTATCAAAATTTGTTGGGGTTGTTGACATTGCCCAGGTAAACATCGTTGAATCTCCGGGGTCACAATTATAGGCAACAGTGATTGCACCTGTGCCGGTTGATTTATAACAGCGCAAAGTGCTCATATTTTCATTTGCTGTCGCTGGTGTAATTACCGTTCCATATGTCCAGTTAACACCGCTGTTGGTGCTATAATAGTAAGCAATATTGTCCTCAGTTGGCCATTTAAATGTTACAAATATCCAACCGGTCTGTGTGGAACCATGGGTGTATCCAATATCGGGATAGCGCAGGATGGCTGCACCCGCATTATTGCTAACCGGTTCGGAGTTAAGCCAGGATTGCCCATAGTTTGTACTTCTTTTGATTCTTACTTCCTGAGTCGTTGTATAAAAACTATCAATAAATGCAATACCTACATTACCGCCCGCACCCGCAGCGATTGCTGGATAGGGATTAATCGGCATATTAACAAATTGAGCGCTATTATTTTGCCATCCTGTTCCATCAAGAGCATTCCTTGCTGTCCATATTTGATATTGGCCATCGGGTTCAATTTTACTGTAGGTGCAATAGCACCACGCACCGGTACCAATATCACCATCAATGTCTGCAAACAAAACACTATCCGCAGCAATCTGCTCAAAAGTTGCTCCTGTACCATCGGTTCTTACCCTTCTTGACCAAAGTTGGCGCGCACCAGTTGGCTCATACCATATTCCCAGAAACACCACCCAGGATTGACCACCAGCATCCCGTACAACCCGAACCTTTGGATTGCCAATATATCCATCAGTGTTTAATCCAATGATAAATAAATTCCATGTATCTCCACCATTCGTCGATTTATATACCACTAAACTGTCGTTAGTAGAATGGTATGTATCAAATGCGACATAAATTGCATGATCGACTTCATCTTCATCAAAATCCTGTCCCTCACCAACTTCTTTATCGTCTATGAGAATATCATTTCCCCATCTTGGACCATCAAATATTTGTGAATGTTCATTTCTTGGTTTATTAATGACAGGGGTATATCCTGGATAGGTATTATTTGATGTAGGATCATCAGGATTGGGAAGGATTGAATTATCCAATGGTGGGTTCGGCGGTAGATATTTAACTCCCATAGGAAGTTCGTATTCTAAACTGCCTTGGACTTTTTCGTGGGGGATAATCGGTATGTTTTCGTCTATAGTACCCTCAATTTTTGTTGATGGTGTTGGAGTAGATTTTATGGCATTACCATTTATATTGTTCTCAGCATAGAGGGATACAAATGAGAACAATATTGCTAAACCAGTTATAAGTATTAATTTCTTCATTTTTTCTCCTTTCTTTTTTACTTATTCACTTTTCAGCCTTTGGCTGAAAGACAATATCAACAAATGGAGATATATTATTTTATTCCTCCTTATAATCTCACCTCCTTTCTTAAAAACTTTGTTCATTTTTTCTTTGCAATATATTTTTTTCCACATACCGGACAGAACTGCGCCATCGGATGTCGGATAGAAGAACCACAATGGGGACAGGAATCTATCAACCTGGTTTTGCAACTCGGACAGAACCGTTCATTCTTATCAACCGTTGAAAACCCACACTTCGGACAGATACAAATACCATTTTTCTTCACACTATATTATATCCATAACCTATTAGGAAATCTATTAGTTATTTCCCTTTTATCGCTTCATATAGTTTTATCGTTTCTTCTGATGGCTGGCAGTTGTACTCTTTTTTAAATAATTCTACGCATTTCCTGTATTGCAATATTGCCTTTGATTTTTCATTACTGAGCAGATATGCCTTCATTAAAAACCTATGAGCCTCCTCATCAAGAGGGTCTAAAATTAAAACTTTTTGTAGATTTTCGATTAACTCTTCAAATTTCAGTTTTTTTAAACATATTTCAGATAATAAAAAGAGCGCCTGGCGATATTGTCGATTTATCTTTTCGCGCAGTTCTTCAACCCATTGTCCATAACAATCTTCAAGAAAAGTGCCTTTATAAAGTGTTAATGCATTCTTTAATTTTTCTTCGGCAATATGAATCTTGCCCTGTGAATATAAGACTTTAGCATCATTCAATAAATCAAAGAATTCAATTGCATCAATCCATACATTATCAAGGGTGTAGACGCCATTTTCATAGCAAAAGTAATCCTTTCCTATTATTTTCTTTAATTCAGAAAGGCAAACATGGAAGTTATTTGTAACCTGCTTCTTAGAAAGTTCGGGCCATAAAAGTATCCCAATTTCATCACGGGTCAATTTTTTATCTTCAATTTTTGATATTAATAAAATAGAAAAGAAATCTCTCAATTTCTGCCAGTTTAGAAGTTTTACAGTAAGATTTGCTGAGTCTAATTTTTGAATATCCATCCTGCAGAATGTAAAGATTTTTAGAACCGGTGGTTTTACTTTTTCAATATCGGGCTCCAATTTTTTTAGCCAACCTGCCATATTACATCTCCTGGCTATCAATTTTGCTTTTTGTAAATGTGTCATTCTATATGGATTATTTTTCAGCAATTTCGCGCAGAAGTAGAGCAAAAAAATTAATTCCGAATAGTCTTGGTGCGATTCAGCAATGTCTAATGATTTTTTTATTAATCCATATCCGATTTCTTGTTTGTTATTTAAGTAAGTGATACCTGCAATTAAATGATAGAGTGGATGTTCATTATATTTTTTACCGAATACCTTTTTAATATCTTCAAATAATGTTTTTATTTCATCTACCTTGTTAAGAACTGACAGAACTAAACTTTCGTATACCATCATTGTAAATTGGAGCCTATGATTATGCATTTTCTTAGCAAGTTCAATACCTTCCTTAAATAACTCTAATGCCTTTTCATAATTTCCTTTAAAGAACATTGCAATACCACAAAATTTTAATAACCAGATTAGGTCTGATTGATTATTTGTTTCTCTGCATAGTGCAATGCCATTTTGGAATTCTTCAGCCGCCTGGTTTAAATAACCCTGGAATAGCTGGCAGGCACCAAGGTTGAGACAAGCCATAATCTGTTCTCGCATCATACCGCTCTTAATGCTGAATTCACGATGTTGTAATAGAAATTCCTTGCCTTTTTCAAATTCACAATTATTTATATAAGAAATTCCAAGATTTCCCTGGGCTGATGCGATAAGCGAAGGGCTACCTATTTCTTTCGCAATTTGCAAAGTCTGTATCCGATATTCAATCGCCTTAGGATAATCACCAGTGGTGTTAAATATTGAACCCAGAAGATTATAGATGTAGTATTGAGCAATAAGAGGAGTTTTCTCGTTGATTTTATTTCTCAATGTCATGCCTATATCAATGGCTTTGTCTAATTCACCAAGATACTTTAACGCAAATGCCCTATTGGTCATAATGTCAAGAACAAAATCATTATAAGCCTCCAATTTTAACCTTTTTGATTGTGATAGTATTTCATCTGCTTTCCTAATTGCTTCGTTATATTTTCCTGCCCGTACCAGGGCATTAATTAAGGTTGAATGGAGGTCTAAAAACTGGCTATTTGCAGTTAATTTTGTATTCTTATAGATCTTTAAATATCGGTCTGCTAATCCTACCGCATCATCGTACAGACCGATTTTAAGCTTAATCCGGGCGTACCGAGCAAGAATTTCCAGGGATTTTTTATTAGAAAAATTTTTTATCTTTTCTGCAATATTTAAACTTTGCTCCAAGAATTTTCCCGCACGAACGAAATCCCTTAAATCCTCAGCTTCTTTTGCGAGATGCAAAAGATAATCTACCATCCATTCTTTGTAAATGTTTGCCTTTTCAAATTGTAATAGTGCATTAAATTTATCATTTTTTTTCGCAAAGAATTCGCCCATTTTTTTATGTAAATTGAGTTTTCTATTTTCAGGAATATTGTCATAAATTACCTCTCTGATAATAGGATGGCTGAAAACATAATTTTTTTGCTCTTTTCTTATGAGACCCCTGCGGGTTAGGTCATTTAAAAGATTAATCTTCAATTTTAAAATGGGCGGATTAAATCGTTCGCCAACAGCCGAAGCAGTCTCAAGAAATTCAATCTGTTTTTTACTCAATCCTGCAAATCTTATTTTCAAAATGTCGGGTATCCCTTTAAAAACTGGTATTTTGTCGTAATTTGGCAGGGTGCACCATCTTTCTTCTAAATCATTATAATAAATAACACCCTTTTCTAAGAGGATCAATAAATATTCTTTAAGAAAGAGTGGATTCCCGTATGTTAAAGTAAACAACCAGTCAAAAAATTTATCGTCTAAATGATTGGCAAAAATGATTTCATTTAAATGTAATATCTCATCTTTACCAATATTTCCAAGCGTAATTTTTATTAGATTTTTTGATTGTAATTTATCTATAATTTTAGCATTGTCTGAAGTCAAGATCATTAAAATTGGCAACCCATCCAAACGGTTTATGAGTTGATTCAATAAAATAAATACATCGTTCTCTGCATTTTGAATTTCTTCTAAAATAAAAATAATGAAAGAGAATCGGGAAAGTTTCTCTATGAATTCAATGAAATGGTGAGAAATTTCTAAGAATTCAGTTTTTTTAGGCACAGGTTCATACGGAAAATAAACTTTTAATGAAGGTATCGCCTCCGAATAATTATTATAAATTTCACGACCAATAACCTGGACGATTTCCCTTATTTGCCGTCCTGCTCTATTTAGGTAATTATTTATAATTTCCGTGAATAATAAATTTGCCGAAGTCCGGGGTTGTAATACGATATTGAAAGTAATCGGGTTATACTGAATGTTTTTTAAAAATTCCACCACCAATCTGGTTTTGCCAATACCAGGCTCACCACTAATAACAACACATTTTCCCTGGTAATTAAAAGCCGATTGCAGATTTTCCTGTAAAATTTTTAACTCGTTGTTTCTGCCAATAAAAGGAAGTTCTGAAAAATTTTTACTTTTATTTGACAACATCATTTTTTCCTGTATTATTATACAAATTTATATTAATTTGTCAAGAAAAATAAAAACTATTCCGCCTCCACTTTTATTGAGTGCTTTCTTTAGGTTAAATAGATTCGTAGTGGCATAACTTGATCTGCAGCGGATTCTGTAGTGGCAGAGTTTACTCTGCAATAATTTACATCAGTTCCTGTAGTGGCAGAGTTTACTCTGCTAAAGGCGAGCAAGCTCGCCCACTACATAATTGGATGGTTTATTGTAATGGCAGACCTTGGTCTGCAGATAT